>JBQCCW010000259.1:0-2279 GCA_051961835.1 Marmoricola sp.
CGCAGCGGCGCCCACATCGGTGAGCGGCTCGTCGGCACCCTCCGCGACATCCGCGCCGAGTGGGACGGCCGCCTCACGGCCCGTGGCGGGTCGGCCGCGCGAGCGGCCCTGGACCTGCTCGTGCGCCAGCCCGTCGTCACCGCCCGCGTGGTGGCCCGCGAGCTCGGGGTCACCGCCCCCACGGCACAGACGGCGATCCAGCGGCTCGTCGCCGACGGCGTCGTCGTCGAGTCGACCGGGCACCGGCGCAACCGGGTCTACCGGGCACCTGACGTCCTCCGGGCGCTGGACGAGTACGCAGCCGGCCTGGGGCGCAGAGTCGGGTAGGCGAATGTCGTTGTGTCACAAGGCAATTCGCCCATACTCGACATTATGCAATGTGGCGGTACGGCGTCGCCGGATCGTGCGTAGCGGTACGCACGGTCCGACGACGTCGTGACACAGCCGTCACGGCGTCTTGTCGAGCAGCCGGATCTGGATCGCCTCGAGCCGTAGCGCGCGCCCGGTGGTGCCGGCCACGGCACCGTTCTTGACCCAAGGCATCCACCCGATGTTCTGCACGTTCGCCCGGTAGGCAAGGTCGAAGTTCGAGGCCAGAGCCCCGGTCAACCGCAACCGCACTGCCTCCAGGCGCAGCCACCGGCCTGTCGTCCCCACCACGGCGTTGGTGGCGCCGTAGCCCATCCACCCGATCCTCTGGACATGGGCGTTGCCCTGGATGCCGCCGCTCAGAGTGGTGTTCGACAGCTGGAAGCGCAACGCCTCCATCCGTCGGGCCAGCCCGATGGTGCCGGCGATCATGCCTCCCGTCACCGCCGGTTGCCACCCGGTCTGCGCCAAGTGGGCGGCGAACCGCAACGTCGGCAGGGTGGATCCGTACGCCCGGGCCAGATAGCCGGCGCGGCTGGTCGTCCAGGCCTTGAGGCTCGCCACGCCGGTGTCGAACGTCCCGGGACCGTAGCCGAAGGTCCCCGCCCAGATGGCGAAGTTGCGCGCTGCCGACCGGGCCAGCACCGGCTTCAGGGTGTCGATCTGCGTGCGCATCGCGGCCACCTTCGACCGGATGGACGAGCCGTACAGAGCGTTGGCACGGGCGACGAACTGCGGGTTGCGCATCAGCTCCTCGAACCAGTTGTGCGTGTTGCTGCGCAGGAAGGTCGTCGTCTTGACGTAGTCGGAGGTCGGCGACCCACCCCACGACCGCGCGGCGAAGTTGCCCAGCGACAGGTCGAAGTCCCAGACGGGGCCGGCATGGAGCTTGTCGCCGGGACCGTTCCGGTAGAAGTACATGCTCGAGCGGTTGAAGTCCCAGTTCTCCGCGGCTTCGTGCACGAAGTAGTACCTGACGAACGAGTCGACGTCGATCTTCGAGCTGATCAGGGTCCAGTTGGGCGAGGCGGCGTAGAGCGCGGCCTCGAGGCCGTTGATGAACGCCTTGGTACTGGCCCAGCCGGCCGCCTGGTCGGCCGTGAGGGTGGTCTTGATGCCGCCAGGGGCGTCCTTGAGCGTGAAAATCCGCTTGCTCGTGGTGGTCGTGAACCAGAAGGGCTCCGCCGTGCCGTAGAGCTGGTCGAGCTCGACGAGGTTGCCCTGTGGGTTCGTGAGGTTGACACGAGTGGGACCCACTTCGGTCTTCTCGGTCAACAGGTAGTTGCCGAGCACGTGCATCCCCTCGCTGTCGGCGATCTCCACGTCGACGAACCGCGACTCGGGGGAGTACGCCAGACCCACCGCCCTCGCCAGGTCGTAGCTCAGCTTGTTGCGCATGAGCGACGCGTCCGTGTGGTTCGCCAGCAGGACCCAGGTCTTCGCGGACTCCATCCCGAGCGGACCGACGGCCTGCGTGAACTTGATCTGGTACGGCTTCTTGTTCAGGTTCCACGTGGCGTTGCCACGCCCCTTGATCGACGCAGCCGCGCCGGCGATCGTGTACGACGCGTGGGAGGGGTCGACCAGGTCGACCGTGGCACCGACCGAGTTGTCCTTGGAGGCGTTGAGGTAGCTGAGGCTGTTCTTGGTCGCGTCGGTGTCGCTGAGGTGGACGGCGACGATCGGCAGGTTGCTGATGGGCACCGGCGCCGCGGTGGGCATCGCCGGGTGTGACACCGCCGGAGCGGCGCTGGTCACCGTGGCCAGCGCCGCTGAGGCGGGTAGCAGGAGAGCGACGGATGTCAGGGCCGCACAGAGCGCCCGGCCTCGAGGTTTCATTTTCCTCTCCATTCATTCGAATGTACGGAATGCGTGGAAAGCGTGAATCTGCTTGGCCCGCAAGGGAATCC
>JBQCCW010000260.1:0-7071 GCA_051961835.1 Marmoricola sp.
CAGCATCATGCAGAAGACCGGCACGGCCGGGCCGCTGATCGTCATCGACGTGGTGACCTCGCCGAGGTCGATGTCCTTGAAGAGGACCTCCATGTCGGCGGCCGAGTCGATGGCGACGCCGCAGTGCCCGACCTCGCCGAGGCTGCGCGGGTCGTCGGAGTCGCGGCCCAACAGCGTCGGCATGTCGAAGGCGACGCGCAGGCCGCCGCCGCCGCGCCCGAGGATCATCTTGTAGCGCTCGTTGGTCTGCTCGGCGTTGCCGAACCCCGCGAACTGGCGGATCGTCCAGGTGCGCCCACGGTTGCCGCTGGCGTGCAGGCCCCGGGTGAACGGGAACTCCCCGGGCCACTCGGAGTCGTCGGTGCCGTACGCCGGCTCGACCTCCATGCCCGACAGCGTGGTGAAGTCGGCGTCGCGCAGCTTCGACGCGGCGTACCGCTGCTCCCAGCGTTCGCGGGCGTTGGGCTCCTGAGTGCTCATGGAGAAATAGTAGGGCTCCCTAGTAAACGGTCCAAGCGAGGCGACTGCTGCGGACCCGAGTCGCCTGCCGGCTCGGATCCGCAGCGCTCCTCAGGCGGCGCGGGCGAGGGCGCAGCCCGTACAGCACGGCCGGGGGCTGCACGCGGCGTCGTGGGCGCGGAGGACGCTCGCGACCTTCGCCGCCGTGGCGCAGGGGCGGTCGTAGACCTGTCCCCAGGTGAGCCGGACGGTGGTCGCACCGGAAACGGCGGCGTCGAGGTCCCGTTCGGCGTCCCGGTCGCGGGCCGAGGCCGTGTCGTGGAAGAGCCGGCCGTCGAGCTCGACCACCACCGGGCCCTAGTCGGCGTCCCGGTAGACGACGCCGACGCCGGTCGACACGCGGGCCTGGCGGCGCGCCGGAGGGAAGCCGTGCGGGCGCTCCACGAGCCGGGCGTATCCGTGCTCGAGGACCGAGCAGGTGCCCTCGGCGACATCGCGCAGCACGCCGTCGAGAAGGGCGCGTCGGGCACTGCGCGGGCGCCCGGCGAGGGTCGCCCTCAGCCGGGCGGCGGTCGTGCGGCGCGACTGACACGCATCGGAGAGCTGGGCGATCGCCCCCACCTCGGTCGGAGCGAGGATCGCCTGCTCGAGAGCCGCCTCCTCGTAGCGCATGCGCGGGGGTGAGGTGTTCCACGAGGCCACCGCGTCGAGCCGCGCGACGTGGTGGAGGCGCACACCGGCGGGCGCGACGCGCGAGCCGCGCAGCCGGTCGATCGCCACATGGATCACCTCGTCGTCGGCCTCACGCCACCCCGGCCCCTGCGCCGCCCGCAGCGCCGACGGCCCCCACAACGCCGCCGGCCGGCTGAACAGCACCGCTCCCCAGGCGCGCTGGAGCCACGTCGGCTCGCCGGTGTGACCGATGTAGACGCCGGCGTGCAGCGGGACCAGGTCGCGGCGGCGGACCAGGCGGCGGATGTCGTGCGGCGCGAGACCGGCGGCGAGGAGCTGCCGGCGCGCGACCACGCCGGCCTGGTCGGCGAGCAGGGTGGCCAGAGTCGTCATACCGCTCACCGTGGGCCGCTCCGCCGAGAGCCACCCTTCGTCGAGTGCCTGTGGAGGACTGCTGCGGATCGGAGCCGGTGGACAGCGCGGATCCGCAGCGCTCCGGCGCTCAGCTCAGGAACATCTCCGGCGTGAGGACCGGCGCGGGGTGTCCGGTCAGCCGGCGGACCAGACGTTCGTCGGCGGTGATCAGCGGCTCTCCCAGCCGCTGCGCGAGGGCGACGTAGACCATGTCGTAGAGCGGGTGCTCGTCGTAGCGGCGAGACAGGTGCCACGCACGTCGGCGGTCGCCGAGGGCGCTGAAGCGCCGGACCGGGAGCAACGTGAGCAGCTCGAATGCCTCATCGGCCGCCGCGCCTGACCAGCGACCGCGGCGGACACCCGACAAGAGAGCATTGCCGACCTCCTGGTCGAGCAGTTCCGGTGCACTGAGCGCGGGCGCCGCACGCAGCAGCTGCTGCATCGCGCGCTCCGACGCAGTGGCGTCGCCGCCTCCGGGCATCAGCCAGTCGACGACGACACTGGCGTCAACGACCGGCACGCTCGGCTCGGTCCTCGAGGACGAGGTCCGCCGCAGAACCACCGCCCGGACGCCGCGGTAGTCTCGCGTCCCGAAGCGCTGCCCACCCGGCCAGCGTCATCGCACCCGGCTCGTCGCCGGGGTCCCATGCCGGGAGGTCCGCGGCCCGGACGACGTCCGTGTTGCCCTGCTTCACCGCCTGCACCCGGCCCGACCACACCCAGCGACGGACGGTCTCCGGCGATCGGTGGGCGAGGCGGGCCGCCTCGTGGACATCCACCATCTCCACACCGTCGATGACGATCATGGAGTAATATTACTACTACATCAGCCGTGTCGCCGGCCGAGCGTCAGCCAGCGCGGGCCGGACGAGGGCACCGTCGTGGCCGAGATCGACTTCAGCGCCGGATAGAGGGCCCGGACGGCGGTCTCCAGGCGCTGGTCGAGGGTGTAGCCGGCGGCCGGGCAGCCGGCGCAGGTGCCGTGCAGGGCGACCTCGACCTCGCCGTCGCGGGCGGCCACCACCTCGATCCGGCCGCCGTGGGAGCGCACGTAGTCGCCGGTCGGGCCGGCCAGCACCGCCTCCACCGCCGCGGCCAGCACAGCGTCGTCGTCGCGCTCGGTCTCCGGCTCCCAGGCACTCCCCTGCGCCAGCGAGGCCAGCAGCGCCGTCCGCACCGAGGCCCCGGCCGCCCGCCAGGTGCGGCCCTCGCCGAGGCGTACGACGACCGCGTCGGCCTCCACGCGCACCTCGGCCACCGTGCCGTCGGCCACGAGGGCGCCGAGCGCACCGGGGACGTGGCGTACCGGGCCGACGACCTCGACGCCGGTCTCGCGCAGGGCCGTCGCACCGAGCACCCAGCGGACCTCGGCGTCGTCCTGGCCGGGCTCCGGGTGGACCGCCGGCGCGCTCACGTGAACGCGCCGACCACGGGGTAGGTCAGGAACGCCATCCCCCACGCCAGGCCGAACATGTAACCGAACGCGATCGCCGGCCACTTCCAGGTGCCGGTCTCACGCCGCATCATCCCGATCGTCGAGGTGCACTGCAGCGCGTAGAGGAAGAACGCCATCAGGGCCGCGATCGTCGCCGGGGTGAACAGCAGCTGGCCCTTGCGGGGGCCGGCGTCCCAGCGCATCTGCTGCAGCGTGTCCGTGGGGTTGTCGGGGTTCTGCGCGGCAGCCACCTGGCCGAGCGTCGCGACGAAGACCTCGCGCGCCGAGAGCGAGGCGAGCACGCCGACGTTGATCCGCCAGTCGAACCCCAGCGGCGCGAACACCGGCTCGACCGCGCGCCCGACCGCCGCACCGTAGCTGTGGTCGAGGACGTACGACGAGCGCGCGGTCGCGTCGCCCGGGTCGATGCCGGCCCGCTCGAGCTCGCCGGTCCCCCGCACCGGCAAGTTCAGCAGCAGCCACAGCACGACGGTGGCGAGCAGGATGATCCGGCCGACCTTGCGCACGAAGCCCTTGCAGGAGTCGAAGACCGACAGCGCGACGAACCGCAGCTTCGGCAGCCGGTAGGCCGGCATCTCCATGTAGAACGGCATCATCGGGCCGCTGCGGCTGACCAGGCGCTTGAACAGCCACGCGGTGAGCATCGAGGAGATCGCGCCGAGCAGGTAGAGCGCGAACATCAGCGCGCCCTGGGCGCCGATCGGGCCGATGCGGTCGCTCGGCGCCACCAGCAGCCCGACGAGCAGGATGTAGACCGGCAGCCGCGCCGAGCAGGTCATCAGCGGCGCGCCCATCATCGTGGCCAGCCGGTCGCGCGCCGAGGGCAGCGACCGGGTCGCCATGATGCCGGGGATCGCGCACGCCATCGAGCTGAGCAGGGCCACGAACGCGCGGCCCTCCAGGCCGGCGCGGGCCATCACCCGGTCCATCAGGACCGCCGCGCGGGAGAGGTAGCCGCTGGCCTCCAGCACCGAGATCAGCACGAACAGCAATGCGATCTGCGGCAGGAAGACCAGCACGCTGCCGACCCCGCCGATCAGGGCGTCGCCGAGGAAGCTGGCCAGCCACGGGGTCTGCACGTGGTCGCCGACCAGTCCCGAGAGCCAGGCGAAGAACGACTCCACGTAGCCCTGCAGCGGCGCCGCCACGCTGAAGATCACCTGGAAGAAGGCGAACATCGTGACGAAGAAGATCAGCGTGCCCCAGACCGGGTGCAGCAGCACGCCGTCGACCCGGTTGGTGCGGTGGTCGGCGTCGGGTGCGGCGTACGCCCCGGCGGTGAGAACCGAGTCGATCCAGCCGCCGATCTCGTCCAGGGCGGTCGGCGGCAGCACCACCGGCGCGGGCCAGGTGGCCGGGTCCTCGAAGCGGGCGCGCAGCGGGCCGAGCTCGTGGCGCGCGCCGGCGACGACCGGCACGACGGCCACGCCCAGGGCGCGCTCCAGGGCGGCGACGTCGAGGTTGCCCTGGCGGCGGGCCAGCTCGTCGCGGAACGTGAGGACGACCAGCACCGGGATCTCGGTCTGCAGCGCCTGGGCCAGCAGCCCGAGCGAGCGGCGCAGCGTGGTCGCGTCGAGGAGCACCAGCAGGCCGTCGGGCGTGGCGAGGTCGGTGCGCGAGGCGTCGAGGACCTCGGTGACGATCAGCTCGTCGGGGCTGATCGGGTCCAGGCTGTAGGTGCCGGGCAGGTCCTCGAGGGTGACCGGCCGGCCGTCGAGATCGTGCGCGATGCCCTCGTAGCGCGAGACCGTCACGCCGGGGTAGTTGCCGGTCTTCGCCCGCAGTCCGGTGAGCGCGTTGAACAGCGTCGTCTTGCCGGAGTTGGGGCTGCCGAGCAGGGCCAGGCGCAGGGAGCGCTCGGCCGTGGCCATGCCGCCTCCGGCGGGGGCCGGGGCGCCGCAGTGGTCGCTCACGGGCCGCTCAGCCGGCCCGCTGCACGCGGATCGCGGCCGCCTCGGCACGCCGCAGCGCGATCTCGTAGTGCGCCACCGAGAACACGATCGGGTCGCGCAGCGGCGCCCGGCGTACGACGCGGACGGGGGCGCCCACCGCGAACCCGAGGTCGAAGAGCCGGCGGGCCGTCGCCGGCACCAGCGAGGGGTCGAAGCCCACGATCGTGGCGCTCTCACCCACCCGCAGGTCGGCGAGCGTGGCACACGTCGGACCGGCGAGGTCGTCGGGGACGCCGGGGACCACGCGGGTGTCGAGGTGTGCGGTGAGGAGCGACATGGTTAGGCAAGGCTAACCATGCATTCGGCCATCGGACAAGGGTGGTCCCACCGTGCGGTGGGTCACACCGGCTTACCCCGGCGTCGTTCGGCTCACTCGGGGAAGTCGCCGGCCTCCCGGCGCAGCGGCCGCAGCAGCGCCGAGAGCGCCTGCAGCTGCGGGACGTCCAGCGGACCCAGCCCGAAGTCGGCCTCGAGCAGGTCGGCGGTCGTCCGCTCCACCAGCGCCCGGCCGGCCTCGGTGATCTCGGCCAGCACCGCCCGCCCGTCCTCGGGGTGCGGCCGCCGGGTGATCAGCCCGTCGGCCTCGAGCCGCTGCACGATCGAGGTGATCGAGGTCGGGTGCACCTGCAGGCGCTCCCCCATCTTCCCCAGCGGCAGCGACCCGCGCGAGGAGAACGACAGCAGCACCAGCGCCTCGTAGCGGGCGAAGGTGAGCCCGTGCGGGCGCAGCACGGCGTCCAACCGCGCCAGCACCAGCTGCTGGACCCGCATCAGCGAGGTGACCGCGTGCATCTGCGGCACGCCGTCCCAGCGCAGCCCCCACTGCCGCGCCGCCTCGTCGATCGGGTCGAAGGGGAGGGTCACTCGGCGTACGCCTCGAGCAGCTCGTCCGCCGCCGCGTAGGGGTCGGTCGCCCCGGCCACGACCTTCTCGGCCAGGACGTCGAGCTCGGTGCGCTCGTGCACGTCGCGCCAGCGCTCGCGCAGCGAGGTGACGGCGATGGCCTCGATCTCGTCGCGAGCCCGGCGGGTACGCCGCGCCTGCAGCTCGCCCGACTCCGCCAGCCAGACCCGGTGCCGCTCGATCGCGTCGACCACCTCGCCGACGCCCTCACCGCTCTGGGCGATCGTCTTGATGATGTCGGGCTTCCAGGACCCCTCGGGCCGCTCGGCGAGCGCGATCATCGACCGCAGCTCGCGACGCACCTGGTCGGCGCCGTCGCGGTCGGCCTTGTTGATCACGTAGAGGTCGCCGATCTCCAGGATGCCCGCCTTGGCGGCCTGGACGCCGTCGCCCATCCCCGGCGCGAGCAGCACCAGCGTCGTGTCGGCGAGGCCCGCGATCTCGACCTCGCTCTGCCCGACGCCGACGGTCTCGACGAGGATCACGTCGCACCCGGCGGCGTCGAGCACCCGGATCGCCTGGGGCGCGGCCCAGCTCAAGCCCCCGAGGTGGCCGCGGGAGGCCATCGAGCGGATGTAGACCTCGCGGTCCAGGGCGTGGTCCTGCATCCGGATCCGGTCGCCGAGCAGCGCCCCGCCGGAGAACGGCGAGGACGGGTCGACGGCGAGCACCCCCACCCGCTTGTCGCGGGCGCGCAGCTCGGTCACCAGGGCGTTGGTCGAGGTGGACTTGCCGACGCCGGGCGAGCCGGTGATCCCGACGATCTGCGCGGTGCCGGCGTGGGGGCTCAGGGCCGCCATCACCTCGCGCAGCACCGGCGAAGCGTCCTCGACCAGCGAGATCAGCCGGGCGACCGAGCGGGCGTCCCCGGCCCTGGCCTTCTCGACCAGGGCGGGGACGTCGGCGGTGGCGCGCCGGCTCACGAGGTCTCGACCGCGCTCGACCCGCCGCAGACGGTCACGCCTTGGGGACGCGAACGATCAGGGCGTCGCCCTGGCCGCCGCCGCCGCACAGCGCGGCCGCGCCGACGCCGCCGCCGCGGCGCTTGAGCTCGAGGGCCAGGTGCAGCACGATCCGGGCGCCCGACATGCCGACCGGGTGGCCCAGCGCGATCGCGCCGCCGTTGACGTTGACCTTGTCCTCGGCGATGCCGAGCTCGCGGGCCGAGGAGATGCCGACCGCGGCGAAGGCCTCGTTGAACTCGACGAGGTCGAG
>JBQCCW010000261.1:0-2069 GCA_051961835.1 Marmoricola sp.
CGGCTGCGTGCCCGCGGACTGACCGCGGTCGCCGAGCTCGCCAGCAGCGACCTGCTCCCTGCCTGGGGCGAGGACGCGCTCGTCGTCGCGATCTCGGCGTCGGGCGGGTCCCGCGAGACGCTCGACGCGCTGCGCCGGACCGCCCCGGGAGCGACCGTGGTCGCGCTGACGAACGTGCCCGGTTCTCCCGTCACCGCGCCGGCCGCACACACGGTGCTGATGCGGGCCGGGGCCGAGGCGGGCGGGGGCGGGGGGGGGGGGGGGGGGGGGGGGGGGGGGGGGGGGGGGGGGGGGGGGGGGGGGGGCGCCGGCTCGTCGCTGGACGAGCTGGCCGGCACCCTGCAGCGCACGGCCGAGGCGACCGCCCACCTCCTCGACACCGAGGCCTCGTGGCGTCCCGAGGTCGCCCGGCTCCTCGACGGCCCGGCCGGCTGCCACGTCGCGGCCCCGGCCCGGCGCCTCGGCTCGGCCCAGCAGTCGGCGCTGATGCTGCGCGAGGGCCCGCGCCGGGCGGCCGTCGCGTGTGAGTCCGGGGACTGGGCGCACGTCGACGTGTACCTCACCAGGAACACCGACTACCGGCTGCTGTCGTTCTCCGGCTCGGCCTGGGACGACGGCATCCTGGAGTGGACGCTGCCGCGCCGGACGACGGTGGTCAGCGTCGGCGGCGACCTCGAGGGCGCAGCGCACACGCTGCGCTACCCGCACGACACCGACGACGACGTCCGGCTGCTCACCGAGGTGCTGGTCGCCGAGCTCGTGGCAGCGCGCCTCTGGCTCGGCTAGCCGGCTAGCGTTCGCCCCCCGGCACCCAGAGCACGTCGCCGTTCTCGCGGTTGGCGTGCCGGGCCAGGATGAACAGCAGGTCGGAGAGCCGGTTCAGGTAGGTGATCGCGAGCTTGTTCATCGACTCGCCGTGCTCCTCGAAGGCCGCCCACGCGGAGCGCTCGGCGCGACGCGTCACGGTGCGCGCGACGTGCAGGAGCGCAGCGCCCGGCGGACCGCCGTTGAGGATGAAGGACCGCAGCGTCGGCAGGTGCTCGTTGTACTCGTCGCACCACGCCTCGAGCCGGTCGACGTACGCCTGCTCGATCCGCAGCGGCGGGTACTCCGGGTCCGCGACCACCGGCGTGCAGAAGTCCGCGCCCACGTCGAAGAGGTCGTTCTGCACCGTGGTCAGCACCGCCACGACGTCCGCGTCCAGGCCGCCCGTGGCCAGGGCCAGCCCGATCTGCGCGTTGGCCTCGTCGACGTCGGCGTACGCCGCGAGCCGCAGGTCGGTCTTGCGCGTGACGCTCATGTCGCCCAGCCGGGTCTCCCCGCCGTCGCCGGTGCGCGTGTAGATGCGGGTGAGGTTGACCATGCAGGGGAGCGTAGTGGCCGCATGCCCACGGAGCCGGAGGGGTACTCGCCCCTTCACCGGACACGACACGACGGAATCAGTTGCGGCCGGGACGCAACCGATCGTCGGTCCAGGGCGTCATAGTGGTTGAAGAGCCATCGACGGATGGGCTACCGGGGTTTCTCAGGACCTCGGAGAGATGGGGCAGCAGCATGGAGATCATCACTGACGGACCGACCCTCCTCCTGTGCGGTGACTTCGACGTGCGCAGCACGTGGGAGGTCCGCACCGCCATCTACGAGCTCCTCCAAGGTCATGACGACGATGTCGTCGTCGACCTGACCGACGTGACCACCATCGACGTGACCGCCCTCAAGGTGCTCGCCGTCGCGACCCGCCAGGCGACGCGCGAGGGACACCACCTCACGCTGCGCGGCTGCGGGCCCGCGGTCCGGCGGATGCTGCACCTGTCCCGCCTGATCCGCGTCGTGGAGGTCGAGCGCGTCGCGGCCACCGCCTGACCGCCCGGGTCGCCGCGTCCTGTGACGTAGGTCGGCTGAGAACTACTTCACACGGCGCTGACCTGCCCGCTCGGGTCGCCCTACGCTCGACGCATGCCGGACAAGGACCGCCCCTGGGTGATGCGGACGTACGCCGGGCACTCCACCGCCGCGGCGTCCAACGCCCTCTACCGCACCAATCTCGCCAAGGGCCAGACAGGCCTGTC
>JBQCCW010000262.1:0-3701 GCA_051961835.1 Marmoricola sp.
GACCCGCTCACGGTAGGACGCCTCCTCCGGCACGTCGCGGGTGCGCTCGCGCAGCGCACGGATCTCGGGGTTGGACGCGACGAGGTCGCTGAGCGCGGCCTCCTCCACCGGCGTGACGCGCAGGTTGAACTGGCGTCGGCCCCGCAGCCCCTCGAGCAGCGTCTCGAAGTACTCCTCGTTGGGCTCCATGAGCTCGGCCGCGACCGTGTCCGCGTCCGGGAGCACCGAGCCGAACCGCACCGGAGCCACCGGTCCACCGTGCGCCAGACCGTCGAGGACGGCTTGGTAGGCAAGAAGGTCGGCCCGGCGGCCCAGTCTGCGTGTCGGGTCGACCGACGACACAGCGGTGGCGAGCTCGCCGAACCGCACGAACTCCACCGGCTCGTCCCCCACCCCGGTCAGGTCCTGGCCGTCGCCGTGGCGACGGTCCAGGTCCTGACCGGAGAGGATGCCGTAGACGAACAGCGCCTCGTCCGGCTCGAAGGGCGGATCCCCGCCCGCGTGTGCATCCATGGTGTCCACGGGCCGTCAGCGAGCCGACGAGGACGACTTCTTGGCAGGTCGGCGCTCCTCGTTCTTCGTCGTCTTGTCGTCGTCGTCGTCGTCACCGTCGTCTCCACCGCGGGTCAGGGCACGCTTGACGCCCTCGACCGCGCCGCGGGTCTTGCCGGTGGCGCCGCTGCGCTGCATGTCGTGCACGAGCTCGGGCAGGTCCTTGCCGCCCTTCTCGTAGAGGTCGAGCCGGTTGGTCGCCTCGGCGAAGCGCAGGTAGGTGTCGACGCTCGCGATGACGATGCGCGCATCGATGGTCAGCAGCTCGATGCCGACCAGGGATACCCGGACGTAGGCGTCGATGACGATGCCCTTGTCGAGGATGATTTCGATGACGTCGGCGAGCCCGCTCGGAGCCGGACGCCCGAGGTAGCCACCTCCACCGCCACCTCGGCGCTGTGTCTGGACGGTCATGCTGGACCTCCTGGGTCAGGATGTCGGCTGGATGATCACTTCTTGGCGGCCCGGCTGCGGGAGGCCCGCTTCTTCGGCGCCGGGGGCTCCTCAGGCTCCTCCTCGGGCTCCTCCTCGGGCTCCTCCGCAGGCTCCTCTTCGGTGCCCTCGTCGGAACCCTCCTCGTCGGAGCCTTCCTCGTCCTCGTACTCGTCCTCAGGACCCTCCTCCTCGGAGCCGTCCTCGTCCTCGTACTCCTCGTCGGAACCCTCCTCGTCGGAGCCGTCCTCGTCCTCGTACTCGTCCTCAGGACCCTCGTCCTCGGAGACCTCCTCGCCGCCCCCGGCGCCCTCGTCCTCGGAGCCTTGGTCCTGCGACTCCTGCTCCTGCGCCTCCTGGGCCTCCTGCTCGAGGGCCTCCTCGTGCGAGGTCACGACCTCGCTGTCCTCGATGGTGCCGCGCCAGCCCTCGACGCTGTCCGGGTCCAGGATGGTGCGGGTCATGACGTGGCGCTGGAAGTGCTTGACCTCCAGCCGGGCACGGCGGCCCTGGGCCCTCCAGAGGTTTCCGGTCCGCTCGAAAAGACCCTGCGGGTAGTACTCGAGGATGACGACGATGCGCGTCAGGGTCGGGCTCAGCTCGTGGAAGGTCACCGTCCCGTCTACGTGCCCCTTCTCGCCCTTCGACCGCCACACGATGCGCTCGTCGGGCACCTGCTTGATGATCGTGGACTCCCACGTCCGGCTCGACCAGAACACCTGCGCCTTCCAGGTCGTCGTGGTTTCGTCGGGGGTGTCGACGCTCTTGACCTTCTTCATGAAGCTCGGGAAGCTGCCGAACTCGGTCCACTGGTTGTAGGCGACCCTGATGGGCACCCCGACGTCGATGATCTCCTGGAAGTTGGTGGCCTTCGCCGCCTTCGGCGACTTGGACCCCCCGCCGCCCTTGCCCCCGCCGAGGCCGGGAATGACGTCAGTGATCTTGTCCTTGACGCCCGACACCGCGCCCTTGAGCGCGCCCTTGATCGGGCTCTCGCCCTTGACCACGGACGTCCCGCCGCCGACGGCGGCCTTGAGGGAGGGGTTGCCGCTGGCCATGCCCTCGAGACGATCGGTCAGTCCGCTCACCCGGTTACCGAGCGAGCCGACGACCTTGTCGCCGAGCGCTTTGGCGAGGTTGCCTGACGCGTCCTTCAGACGCGTCTGTCCGACGCTGCCGCTCATCGAGTCACCGACCCTTTCCGGACGGAGCCTTGGCCGTCTTCTTCGCCGCCGTCTTCTTGGCGGACGTCTTCTTGGCCGGCGCCTTCTTGGCGGCGGTACGCGACGGGGCGCGCTTGCGCGCAGGCGGACTTGCGGGCTCCTCATCCGAATCCGCCTGGTCGTCGGTGTCCTCGGACTCGTCGGACTGCTCGGACTCGTCGCCCTCGTCGGAGCCTTCCTCGTCGTCCTCCTCCTCGTCGGAGCCGGTGACGCCGAGGGAGTCGGTGACGCCGCCCACGGTCGAGCCGACGCGGTCGGTGGCGCCCTTGACGGTGCCCTCGCCTTCGTCGTCACCCTCGCCGGACTCCTGGCCGGACTCCAGGGTCTTGGTCAGCTTCTCGACCCGGGAGGCCATGGCCACCATGGCTGCTTCTTTCGCCACGTCCACGAGGCGTCCGGTGAGCTGGTTCTGCAGGGCCTTGAGCTGAGGGTTGCTCTCGATCAGACGGGATCCCTGGGCGAGCAGGTCACCCCGCTGGGCGGCGAGCTTGCGCCCACCCAGCATGCCCGCCAGTGCCATGGCCAGGCGGAGCTTCTTGGTGCGGCCGAGCAGGTACCCGCCCGCCACTCCGATAACGATCTTGGTCGGTGCAGAAGTCATAGATCTGGGCCGCGATGCCGCCCACCCGGCAGCACGTCGCGGCCACCTCCTTCCCAGTTGAGGTACCCCGAGCCCCGATGGGTCTAACGGTAGAAGGCTCCCGGCGAGGCTTCCACCGGTGCCGAAGGGCCAGTGGCCACAGGTCTGTTCAGTGGTCGCTGTGCGCCCCGAAAGCCCCTCGTCGGCGGGACCGACGGGGGCTGTGACGGGCAGACCGACCAGGCCTACGCCGGCTCGAGAAGACCCACCAGCCGGCGCATCATCGACACGCTCGGATAGGTCTCGTCACGCATCTTCTCCATGAGGACCGCTGCGTAGGCGGGGACCTCGTGGGGCAGCATCAGCTCCTCGAGGAAGTCCATCATGGTGTTGGACGGATACAGGTCCTCAGCGACCTTCTGCAGCAGCAGGTCCACCATCATCGCCCGCGCGTCGATGTGTTCTCTGTTCGCCATGGTCTCCCTCTCGGTTCGGCTCGCTCCCGCGAGACCCCACCGCCACCGGCCGTGGACGGATGCGCCGGCACGGCCGACGCTCCTCCAACATACCCACGGGACCACGCGCCACTCCCGGTCGTGACAGCCCGGCCATGGGGTCCGAGTGCGGCGTTCACCGGCGGACAGGACCTGGGTCGGCCATGATGGCCGCAGGGGCACGAATGGGCGGCGCGCCGTCGTCGGCGTCCACAGTGGCCCTTCACTACGTCCGGGCGGTGATGTGGATGGACGGGCAGGCACGCGACGGCTCGCCGTCGCAGACGCGGTTCAACGGCAGGCTCGCCATCCTGCTCGCGATGGCGATGTTCGTGCTGGTCGTCGACACCTCGCTGATGAACGTGTCCATCTCCGCCGTCGTGCGCGACCTCGACACCACGGTGAGCGGCGTGCAGTCGG
>JBQCCW010000263.1:0-4510 GCA_051961835.1 Marmoricola sp.
TCGCCGCGGGTGCGCTCCTGGTCCCGTGGCCCGAGCGGCGCGGCGAGCCCCCGCCGGATCTCACGCGAGCGCTCGGTGAGGCCCTGATGGGCAGCCACATGCTGGTGATGGTCGCGGTTAGCCCGGGGATGGTGGCGACCATCGTCGCCGGCGTCGTGCTGTCGTCGCACCGGACCCGCTACGACCGGCTTGGGGACGACCTCGACCGCCGTCCCGCGGACGACCCCCAGCCCGGGGGCGTGGGCCGGTGAGTCTCGAGCTGGTGCTGGTGGTGGCCGCGGCGCTGTTCAGCGTCGGGCTCTACGGCGCGCTGTCCCAGCAGGTCGTGGTGATGGTGATGATGGGCCTGGAGCTGATGCTCAACGGCGTCATCCTCGCCGTGGCGGCGATGTGGTGGTACCTCTCCCCCGACCCGTCCGGGCAGGTGCTGCTGCTCGTGGTGATCGCGGCGATGACTGTCGAGATGGCGATGGGGTTCGCTGTGGCGACGGTGCTGCACCGCCGGTCCGGCAGCGACATGACCGACATGGCCACGGAGCTCGACCGGTGACGGCGGACGCCGCGCTGGTGGCACTGGTCGCGCTGCCGGCGGCTGTCGGTGCTGCGCTGTGCCTCCTGCCGCTCATCGGTTCGGCGGACGAGCGGCCGGACCCCGGTACCCGCGTGGCAAGGGCCGCGGTGGCAGTCTCCCTCAATACCGCGACCGCCGTCCTCGCGCTGGCGGTCGTGGTGGCCGTGCAGCGGCCGGGTGTCGGTGCGACCTACCTGGCCGGCGCCACCGTGCAGCTGGACGTCGGCGGGCTGGCGGCGCTGTTCGCGCCGACGGTCGCCGCGATCCCGCTGCTGGTGCTCGACTTCTCGGCCGCCGACCTCGGCTCGGACCCGGCCGCCGCGGGGGGTTCCCCGGCCCGCTTCCACGGGCTGATGCTGCTGTTCGCCTCCGCCGCCCTGCTCACGGTGGTCGCGGGCACGCTGCCGACGCTGCTGCTCGCGTGGGAGGTCATGGGCGCGACGTCGTACGCCCTGATCGGCTTCCGGTGGCGCGACCCGCACCGGGTCTCCTCCGGGCTCGTCGCCTTCGTCACCACCCGCACCGCCGACCTCGGCCTCTACGTCGCCGTCGGCGCCGCCCTGGCCGGAGGCGCCGGGATGGCGCTCTCCGACCTCGACCAGGCGTCCTCCGGCTGGCGCGACGTGATCGCGGCCGGGGTCGCCGTGGCCGCGCTCGGCAAGGCCGCGCAGCTGCCGTTCTCGTTCTGGCTCAGCCGGGCCATGGACGGCCCGAGCCCGGTCAGCGCGCTGCTGCACTCCGCCGCCATGGTGGCGCTGGGCGGCTACCTCCTGCTCCGGGTCGAGCCGCTGCTGGCCGCCACCGGATGGGCCGCCGACGCGGTCGCCTGGATCGGGGCGACGACCGCCGTGCTGCTCGGCGCGGTGGCGGTCGCGCAGCGGGACCTCAAGCAACTGCTGGCCGCCTCCACCGCCGCCCAGCTCGGCTTCGTGGTGCTCGCCGCCGGCGTGGGCTCCGTGGCGGGCGGGACGACCCACCTGGTCGGCCACGCCGCCGTGAAGTCCCTGTTATTCCTGGTCGCCGGGGCCTGGCTCGCCGCGCTCGGCACCAAGGACCTCGGTCGGCTCACCGGTGTCGCGCGTCGCTGGGCCCTCGTCGGCGCGGTCGCCACCGCGGGCCTGCTCTCGCTCGCCGGTCTGGTGCCTCTGACCCTGTGGGCGACCAAGGACGA
Organism: Marmoricola sp.; assembly: GCA_051961835.1. GTDB lineage: Bacteria > Actinomycetota > Actinomycetes > Propionibacteriales > Nocardioidaceae > Marmoricola. The sequence goes on from JBQCCW010000263.1 coordinate 1,743, forward strand.
GGTCCTCGCCGCCACCCTGGACCACTCCCCCGCCCTGTACGTCACCGGGCTCGCCGGTGCCGCACTGGCCGCCTGCTACGCCGGCAAGGCGCTCGCGATGCTGCTCGCCCGCCGTCCCTCCGACGCCCCGGACGGCCCCGACGCGCTCCCCCGGTGGGTCCAAATCCCGCTCGTCCCGCTGGCCCTGGGCGCGGTGTCCCTGGAGCTGCTGGCCCTCCCACCCGTCGGTGACCACGTGCGCCATCTGGTCGGAGACACCACCTCGGCCACCGCCACGCCCGCGGAAATGGCGATCTCGGCCGTAGTCGCGGTCGCGGCGCTGGTGGTCACCCTGACGCTAGTGCACCGGTCCTGGCGCCCCCGTATTCCCACCGGCACGCTCGAGCGGTGGCTGGGCCTCGAGGCCGCGGCCGGTCGGCTCGTCGTCGGACCGACTCTCGGCCTGGCCCGGGCGGTCGCCGCGGCCGACGACCGCGTCCTCGACCGGACGGTCGGGCTGGTCGCCGCCGGGTGCCTGCGCGCGGGCCGCGCCGTCCGGGCACTGGACGGCCGCGGGGTCGACGGCGCGGTGCGCGCGGTCGCCGCCGGTGTACGCCGGGCCGGCAACGCGGTCCCCGCCACCCAGAGCGGGCAGCTGCACCACTACTACCTGCAGGCGATGGCCGTCCTCGGTGTCGTCGTCATCGTCCTCGTCACTGTCAGCCTGAGCGTGAGGTGAGCGTGCTCTCCGTCCTGGTCGTCCTCCCCCTGGTGGCCGCGATCGCCCTCGTGGCGGTCCCGGCGCTGCCACCCCGCACGGTGCAGCTCGCGTTCGTCGCCACCACGCTGGTCGAGCTGGCGCTCGCCGTCGCCCTGTGGTGGCGCTACGACAGCCCCGCGCCCGGCAAGCTCGCGTTCGACACCCGGGTCGACTGGATCCCCGGCGTCGGGAGCAGCTACCACGTCGGGCTGGACGGGGTCTCCCTGCCGCTGGTGCTGATGACCACGCTGGTCTTCGCCGCCTGCGCCGTCTACGCCCTCGGCGACCAGGACCGCCCCCGGGCCCAGGCCGCGCTGTTCCTCTTCCTCGAGTGCGTCTCGCTCGGCCTGTTCGCAGCCGCCGACCTGCTGGTGTTCTTCGTCTTCTTCGACCTCTCCATCGTCGCGATGTACTTCGTGATCGCCGGCTGGGGGCACGGCAACGCGGCGAAGTCCGCCCTGAAGTTCTTCCTCTACACGTTCCTGGGCTCGCTGGCCCTGCTGCTCGGCTTCATCGGCCTCTACGTGGGCGCGGACCCGCACACGTTCGACATGGTCGAGCTCGCCGCGTCGCCGCCCTTCCAGGGCAGCGCCGTGGCCGGCGGCTTCGTGCTGGCCGCGATCCTGCTGGGGCTGGCGGTCAAGACGCCGACGTTCCCCTTCCACACCTGGCTCCCGCCCGCCCACACCGACGCCCCCGCCATCGGGTCCGCCGTGCTCGCCGCCGTGCTGCTGAAGATGGGCACCTACGGCTTCGTCCGCATCGCGATGCCGATGCTGCCCGACGCCTGGCGCGCCTGGGCGGTCGTCATCATCGTCGTCGGGATCGTCTCGGTCCTGTGGGGCGCGCTGGCCGCCCTGGCCCAGGACAACCTCAAGCGGATGATCGCCTACACGTCGGTCAACCACATGGGCTACATCATCGTCGCCGTCGGCGCGGCCGGCCTGGTCGCCGGCACCCAGGCACGCGAGGTCGCCGTCACCGGCGCGGTGACGCAGATGGTCAGCCACGGCCTGCTCACCGGCGCCCTCTTCCTGCTCGCCGGCGTCATGTCCCGCCGCACGGAGAGCTACGAGATGGAGCGGTACGGCGGGCTCGCACAACCCGCGCCGCGCTTCGCCGCCCTGTTCGCCGTCGCCGCCTTCGGCTCACTCGGCCTGCCCGCGCTGTCCGGGTTCATCGCCGAGCTCCAAATCTTCGCCGGATCCATCGCCGTCGCACCGGCCACCGCGATCGCCACCGTCGGCATCGTGATCACCGCCGCCCTCCTCCTGCAAGCCCTGCAGCGGGTCTTCACCGGCCCGGCCGGCGAGCTCACCCCGAAGTTCGCCGACGTGACCGCCCACGAATGGGTGCCGGTCGCCGCACTCCTGCTGGTCTCGGTCGCGATCGGCATCTGGCCACGCCCGCTGCTGGACCTGATCGAGCCCGCGGCCTCCGCCGTGGTGGCCCTGGTCGGGCGGTGAGCCGATGAGCATGACCCGCGACGCGGCCGCGATGGCGCCCGAGCTGTCGCTGTTCCTCGGCGGGCTCGCCACGCTCCTCGGGGGGTCCTTCACGCCCCGCACCCGGCAGTGGCGCATCCGGGCGCTCGCGGCCCTCGCCACGGTCGCCTGCGCGGGCTTCGCGGTGGCCGGCCTCGCCGGCGATCCGCGCTCGGTCTTCGAGGGCGCGTACGCCGTCGACGACGTCACCGGTGCGGCCCGGATCCTGGTCGCCGCCGGGCTGCTGGCGGTCCTGGCCATGTCGGGAAGCGAGATCGCCGCCCATCCCCGCGAGAGCGAGATCTGCACGATGCTGCTCCTCGGCGGCACCGGGGTGCTGCTCATGGCCGGCGCCCAGGACCTCGCCCTGCTGGTCGTGGCGTTCCTGCTCTCCAGCATCCCGCTCTACGGGCTCATCGGCGTGCTGGTCGACCGCACCGCCCCCTCTCCCACCGCGGGCTCCGAGGCGGCCCTGAAGACCTACCTCCTCGCCGCGCTCTTCGGCACCTTGCTGATGCTCGGCGTCGCCGTGCTCTACGGCGTCA
>JBQCCW010000264.1:0-28825 GCA_051961835.1 Marmoricola sp.
TTCTCCGGGTCGTTCCAGTAGCCCAGCATGACCGAGTAGCCGCGGGTGCAGAGCTCGCCGGGCTCCCCGCGCTCGACGGTGTCGCCGGTCGCCGGATCGACGACCTTGACCTCCACGTGCGGGTGCACCCGGCCGATGGTGGCGGTACGCCGGTCGAGGTCGTCGTCCATCCGGGTCTGGGTCGAGACGGGCGAGGTCTCCGTCATGCCGTAGGCGATGCAGACCTCGGCCATGTGCATGTCGGCGACGCAGCGCTTCATCACCTCGACGGGGCAGATCGAGCCCGCCATGCAGCCGGTGCGCAGGGTGGAGAGGTCGTGGTCGCCGAACGAGGGGTGGCTCTGCATGGCGATGAACATCGTCGGCACGCCGTACACGGCCGTGCAGCGCTCCTCGGCGATCACCCGCAGGGTCAGCTCGGGGTCGAAGCCCGGCGCGGGGATCACCATCGTCGAGCCGTGCGAGGTGCAGCCCAGGTTGGCCATCACCATCCCGAAGCAGTGGTAGAAGGGCACCGGGATGCACAGCCGGTCCTCGGCGGTGAAGCCCATCAGCTCGGTGACGACGTAGCCGTTGTTGAGGATGTTGCGGTGGCTCAGCGTCGCGCCCTTGGGCCGCCCGGTCGTTCCCGAGGTGTACTGGATGTTGATCGGGTCGTCCGGCGTGAGCATCGCGAGCCGCTCGGCGACGGCGCCGGCCGGCAGTCCCTCCCCCTGGCTCACCAGCTGGTCCCAGTCCGAGGTGCTCACGTAGACCACCGCGTCGAGCGCCGGGCACTGCGGGCGCACCTCCTCCACCATCGCGCGATAGTCGCTGCCCTTGAAGGCCTCGGCGCTGAAGAGCATCCGCATCCCGCTCTGGTTGACCGCGTAGGCCAGCTCGTGGGTGCGGTAGGCGGGGTTGACGTTGACCAGGATCGCGCCGATCTTCGCGGTGGCGTACTGCACCACGGTCCACTCCGCGCAGTTCGGGGCCCAGATCCCGACCCGGTCACCCACCGCGACACCGGCGCCGATCAGTCCCCGCGCCACCAGGTCGACGTCGCGGTCGAGCTCGGCGTAGGTCCACCGCCGGCCGGTGGCGCGCTCGACCAGCGCCTCACGGTCTCCGTGCGCGGCGACCGTCGCCTCGAAGTTGGCCCCGATCGTCTGCTCCAGGAGGGTCGTGTCGGTCTCCCCTGCTGCGTAGGACTCCATGGCGCGAGCCTAGGACGCTGCTGTGACCTGGACCACCAGCGGCGTGTCCGGGCAACCTCCTCCGGCCCCCAGCGCGTCTCGACGCTGCGAGCGCCCCCATGTCGTGGGTGCAGGGAAGGATGCCGGGGTGGACGAGTTCGAGGAGTTCGTGGCGGCACGTGCGCCGCGCCTGCTCGTCACTGCCGGGCTGCTCACCCAGGACCGGCAGCTGGCCGAGGACCTGCTCCAGACCGTGCTGGTCAAGGTGTGGGCGGCGTGGGACGACATCCACACCAGCCCCGAGGCGTACGCGCGCCGTGCCCTCGTGCACACCTACACCAGTTGGTGGCGACGCCGGTGGAACGGCGAGCGGCCCACCGAGACGCTGCCCGAGCACCCGGCGTCCGGGCCCGACAACGAGGCGGTCCTGGACCTGCGGTTCGCGCTGGCACGGCTGCCGCGCCGACAGCGGACGGTGCTGGTGCTGCGCTACTTCGAGGACCTGCCGGAGCGGGAGGTTGCGGCGCTGATGGGCTGTTCGGTCGGCACGGTGAAGAGCCAGGCGAGCAAGGCTCTGGCCAAGCTCGGCGTCGACCCCGCCCTGTCCCGCCACGACCACGCGAGCGAGGAAATGGCCCGATGACCACGCCGACCCTGAACGACCTCCGCCACGAGCTGCGCACCCAGGCGGCGCAGGCCGAGGCTTGGCCACTACCGAGCCTGACGGCCCTCCACGCGCGCCGTACGGCGATCCGCCGGCGGCGGCTCCTCGCCAGTGCGGCACTGTGCGGCGCTGTCGCCGGGGTCGTCGCGACGATCCTCGTCGTCGTGTCGGGAGTCACCGCGCCGCGAACCAGCACGGCGCCGCCGCCTGCGGGCCGACCGGGCCGGACGCTTCCGACGACCCAGCAGTGGCGGCCGGTGACGTGCGCGCGACCGGACGCCGGCGGTTGCGCGGTGCCTCAGGTCCTCGGCTACGGTGGCCGGCGCTTCGCGTCGGTGCAAGGGGGCCGGCAGCCGCTGCTGGCGCCGAACGGCATCAACCGCAGGCTGCAGCTGAGCCTGCGCGGAAGCGCGGCGGGCCACGTCTTCCTGGTCGGCGCGCTGCATCGCGGATCGAGATCGCACCTCCTGGTGCGCGATCGTCACGGCGTCGTCGGGCGGATGGGTGCCGGAGACCCCTTCCTGCTGCTCGAGCCGCCGCCCGCGACAGGCGATCTCGCGGTCCTCGAGACGGGACCGGCCGACCCCGGGGAGGTCCTGGTCATCGAGGAGTACGCGCCGCTGCCGTAACTCGTTCTCCTCCCGCGTCGTTGGGGCTGCTGCACGGCCGGCTCACAGACAGGAACTCGGGAACATGTCGGTATCCGCGCGCCTTCGGCGCACGCCTCTTCTCACGCTCTCCGCGGCAGGTCTCCTCGCCGCGGTCCTCGGCCTCGGCGCCGCCAGCCAGGCGAGCACGCCCACCGCAGGCACCCTCAGCGACACCGACCCGGTCACCACCTGGGCAGGCGGTCCGTTCGTGGCGCCCAACGCGACTGCACAGGTCAACGGCGTTCCGGACTGCTCGGTCCCGCAGTCGTGCGACGACTTCACCCTGCACGTGAACACGCCGGCCGGCTACGGCACCGACCACGACCTGAAGATCGACGTGTCGTGGCCCGACTCCAGCGCCGACTTCGACGTCTACGTTCTCGACGCCGCAGGCAACCTCGTCGCCACCGCGGCCTCGAGCGCCGACCCCGAGGAGGCCGTGCTTCCCCCGACGGCCGGCGACTACACCGTGCGCGTCGTGCCCTTCGCGCCGCTGGGACAGTCCTACTCGGCGAAGGCGGAGCTGGTCACCAAGCCGGCCGACCCGGCTCCGGGCACCGACACCCCCGCCGGCTTCACCAACTACACCGCGCCGACGTCGTTCACCGACGCCAACAACGCCGGTGAGCCGTCGATCGGCACCAACTGGAAGAGCGGCGCGACGCTCTACCAGGCCTACCTCTCGACCTACAAGGTGACCTTCGACGACAGCACCAGCCCGGCGCAGGCGACGTGGACCGACGTCTCGGCCAATGCCACCAAGGGCTGCCCTCAGGGCAGCCTGCAGTCGCTGGACCCGATCCTGTTCACCGACCACACGACCGGACGGACCCTCGAGTCGCAGCTGACGGGCCAGGACTCCCTGACCTGCACCACCGACGACGACGGCGCCATCTGGCTGCCCTCGCAGGGCGGGGGCATCCCGAGCGGCGTCGACCACCAGACCATCGGTGGTGGCCCCTACAGCCCCAACGGCATCGGCGCGCTCCCCACCTCGACGTATCCGGACGCCACCTACTACTGCAGCCAGGACATCGCCACCGCGTTCTGCGCGGTCTCGCGTGACGGCGGCACCACCTTCGGTCCCGGCGTGCCGACGTACTCCCTGCTGGACTGCGGCGGCCTGCACGGGCACGTCAAGGTCGGCCCCGACGGCACGGCGTACCTGCCCAACAAGGGCTGCGGCAGCAACGCCGCCGTGGTGACCTCCACCGACAACGGCGCGAGCTGGACGGTCCACAAGGTGCCCGGCACCACCACGAGCGACGCCGACCCGTCGGTGGGTGTCGGCAGCGACGGCACCGTCTACTTCGGCTACGTCGGCTCCGACGGGCGCCCCGGCGTCGCGGTGAGCCACGACGACGGCCAGACGTGGAGCGCACCGCAGCACGTCGGCACCGAGTTCGGCATCCAGAACGCCGTCTTCCCCGCGGTGGTGGCCGGCGACGGCGACCGCGCGGCGCTCGCCTTCATCGGCACACCGACCGACGGCAACTACCAGGACGCGGCGACCTTCAAGGGCGTCTGGCACCTCTACGTCGCCACCACCTACGACGGCGGCAAGACCTGGCAGACCTCCGACGCGACGCCGACCGACCCGGTGCAGCGGGGCTCGATCTGCACCGGCGGCACCACCTGCGGCAGCGACCGCAACCTGCTCGACTTCATCGACGCCACGCTCGACAGCCACGGCCGCGTCGAGGTCGCCTACGCCGACGGTTGCATCAAGACGTGCGTGACCGACGCGTCGGAGACCGCGGGCGCCGGCCCGGCCGACGCGCAGGCGGCGTACGCCACGATCGCGCGGCAGAGCAGCGGCAAGCCGCTCTTCGCGGCGTACGACGCCCGGCCGGACCTCACCCCCACCTCGGTGACCGCGACCAAGCAGGGCAGCACCTACACCGCGAAGGTGGTGGTGGCGGAGAAGAACGGCGCCGCCGTCAGCGACTTCACCACCGAGCTGCTCGACAACGGCCGGCAGGTCGCCGCGGACACGAGCAGCATCGCGGCGAACGGCACCACCACGCTGACGTTCAGCTGGAAGGCCAAGGGCGGCGCGCACACGGTGACCGCGGTGGTCGACCCGCAGAACGAGATCGCGGAGTCCGACGAGACCGACAACAGCGCCTCGACCCGCAAGGTCACCAAGTGAGGCGCACCCCCGCGCTGCTCGCCTCGGTCGCCGTCGTGGTCACCTTCGCCGGTGGCTGCGGCGGCGCCGCGAGCGGCGACCCCGACGCAGAGCACGGGGAGCACGCGGCGGCCGACACCACCACCTGTCGCGCCGACGCGACGCCGGTGAGGCGGTCGGCCTACCCGGCCGCGTTCCCCGCGGACTTCCCGTTCCCCACCCGCACCGTCGTCTACGACGTCGAGGACCGCGGCAAGGACGGCGTCATCGCCACTGGCGTCACCGACGAGCCGTTCACGAAGGTGCTCGCGGATCTCAACGGGCCGACGCAGACCGCCGGCTACAAGGTGACGTCGGGCGAGACCGAGGAGCACGACGCCGAGGCGAACTGGACGGGGCACGGGCATCACGGCCGGTGGGCGATCCGGGAGTCGGCCACGTGCCGGGGCGAGACGGTCGTGCAGGTGCTCGCCACCACCGACTGAGACCGGCCCGTCACCCGGGGGCGGCGCGCGCCCGCTCCCTAGGATGGTGCGGATGCCCACCGGAACGGAGCCGCCGCGCACCGTCGCCGAGCTGCTGCGCTCCTGGTCGACGGACGAGCTCACCACGCTGCTGCAGGCGCGGCCCGACCTCGCTGTCCCCGCGCCCGCGGACTCGGCGCAGCTGGCGGCCCGTGCAGCCACCCGCGCCTCGGTGCTGCGCGCGCTCGACCGTCTCGACCGGCTGCACCTGACCGTGCTCGAGGCGGTGGCGAGCACCGCACCCACCAGCCCCGCGGTGGTGCACGAGGTGGTGTGCGTGGCGGACCCCGCGCGGGTCGACGCGGCGCTGGCCTCGCTCGCCGCGGCCCTGCTGATCTGGTACGACGGCTCCCGCCTGCGGCCGGTCTCGATCGTGGCGGACCTGGTCGCGGTGCCGCCGGGGCCGCCGGACGCGTCGGTGCCTGCCCTGCTCGAGGAGGTGGACGCCCGGGCGCGGGACGTGCTGGATCACCTCGACGAGACCGGTGCCGACGGCAGCACCGAAGCGGTCTCCGCCCGGATCACCCGCGACACCGCCTCGACACCGGTCGAGCAGCTGCTGGCACGACGCCTGCTGGCGCTTCGCGAGGGCTCGAGCCGGCGCGTCACGGTGCCGTGGTCGGTGCGGCTCGCCCTCCGGGATGGGAGGTCGACACGCGAGAAGGTCGACATGCCGCCGCCGGTGCCGACCGAGGAGGTGGACGCCGGCCGGGCCGTCCGCGCAGCGGCGGGAAGCGCGCACGAGCTGCTGCACCGGGTCGAGCTGCTGCTGGACCGGTGGGGCACCGAGCCCCCGGCCGTGCTCCGCTCGGGCGGTGTGGGGCTCCGCGAGCTGCGCGCCGCCGCGACGACCCTCCAGGTCGATCCGGACACGGCGGTCCTGATCGTGGAGGTGGCGCATGCCGCCGGGCTGCTTGCGGTCGGAAGCACGGACGACCTCGATGCCGCCTGGCTCCCCACCGTCGGCTACGACGGCTGGCTGGCCGCGCCCGCGGCCGAGCGGTGGGTCACCCTGGCCCGCGGGTGGCTCGAGTCTCCCCGCGACCCCGCGCTCGGCAGCCCGGATCGCCCCGACCGGCCCGGCAACGCGCTGTCGGACGCCCTCGAGCGGAGCTGGCTGCCGGCCCTGCGCCGCGACGTCCTCGGCGTCCTGGCCGATCTGCCCGCGGGTAGCGCCCTGGCGCCCGGCACCGGCGCGTCCGGGGTCGTCGCGCGGTTGCGATGGCAGCGGCCCCGGCGGCCCGTCGAGCACGAGCGAGCGGTCCCGTCGGTCCTGGACCAGGCGGCGGTGCTCGGCCTGGTGGGTCAAGGCACCTGCCCGGCGTACGTCGTCGCGCTGCTCGAGGGAGGCGACGCCGCGGCCTCGCTCGCCCCCCTGCTGCCCGAGCCGGTCGACCACGTGCTGCTGCAGGCCGACCTGACCGCGATCGCTCCCGGACCGCTCACACCGGAGCTCGCCCGGACGCTCGGCCTGCTCGCGGAGATCGAGTCGCGTGGCGGCGCGACGGTGTACCGGTTCACCGCCTCGTCGGTCCGCCGCGCGTTCGATGCCGGCTGGTCCGCGACCGAGGTGCACGAGGCGATCGGCGCGGCCTCCCGCACGCCGGTGCCGCAGGCGCTGGGCTACCTCGTCGACGACGTCGCTCGGCGCTTCGGGGTGCTGCGGGTGGGACACGCGACGGCGTTCCTGCGCTCCGACGACGAGACGGCGCTCGCGGAGCTGCTGCACCACCCCCGCGCCGAAGCCCTTCGACTGCGCCGGATCGCCCCGACCGTGCTGGTCTCCGACGTGCCGCTGGAGACCCTGCTCCCCCGGCTGCGGGAGCTCGGGGCCGCACCGGTCGTCGAGGCGCCGGACGGCACGGTCCGGGTGGCGCGACCCGGCGTGTTCCGGGCGCGGGCCCGACGCCGTGGTGCCGGTGAGCGGGACGCCCGCGCCGGCGCCCGGATCGCCTCGGTCGTCGCGGCCGTCCGCGCCGGCGACCGTGCCGCGGCCAGCCGGCCCCGCCAGGCCGCGGCCACCTCCCCGGCCGACGTGGTCGCGCTGCTCCGCTCCGCCGTGGAGTCCGAGGCGACCGTGCTCGTGGGCTATGTCGGTGCCGACGGCACCGTCACCGAGCGACTGCTGCGCCCCCTCCGTGTCGAGGGCGGCCGCCTCACCGCCCACGACCAGCGCTCCGAGGAGGACCGCGACTTCGCCCTCCACCGCATCACCGCCGCCTCCCTCGCCCCCCACTGACCCCCCGCCGAGTTGCGGGTTCTGGCCGCGCGAGTTGCGGGTCCCGGCCCCGCGAGTTCCCTCAGCCGGCCACGAACAGCAACTGGGCAGGCCACAAGGCACAACTCGGCCGGCCACAACCGCAACTCGCGGAGGCGGGAGGGGCAACCACGCGCTCCGTAGACTCGGCAGGTCGAGCCGAAGGAGACGAGTGAACGACGGCCCCCTGATCGTCCAGTCCGACAAGACGCTGCTGCTCGAGGTCGACCACGAGCAGGCCGACGCCTGCCGCAAGGCGATCGCGCCGTTCGCCGAGCTGGAGCGATCGCCCGAGCACATCCACACCTATCGGCTCACCCCCCTCGGGCTCTGGAACGCTCGCGCCGCCGGCCACGACGCCGAACAGGTCGTCGACGTGCTCCTCACCTTCAGCCGGTACGCCGTCCCGCACGCGCTGCTCGTCGACGTGGCCGAGACGATGGACCGCTACGGCCGGCTGCGTCTGGAGAAGCACCCGAGCCACGGCCTGGTGCTGGTCGGCACCGACCGGGCCGTGCTCGAGGAGGTGAGCCGGAGCAAGAAGGTGGCCGGCATGCTGGGTGCGCGCGTCGCCGAGGACACCCTCGTGGTGCACCCGAGCGAGCGCGGCAACCTCAAGCAGGCGCTCCTCAAGCTCGGCTGGCCGGCCGAGGACCTGGCCGGGTACGTCGACGGCGAGGCGCACCCGATCGACCTGGACGAGGACGGCTGGGCCCTGCGCGACTACCAGCGGCAGGCCGCCGACTCCTTCTGGCACGGTGGCTCCGGCGTGGTGGTGCTTCCCTGCGGCGCCGGCAAGACGATCGTCGGCGCCGCCGCGATGGCCCACGCGCAGGCCACCACGCTGATCCTGGTCACCAACACCGTCAGCGCCCGGCAGTGGAAGGCCGAGCTGCTCAGGCGCACCAGCCTGAGCGAGGACGAGATCGGCGAGTACTCCGGTGCGGTCAAGGAGGTCCGGCCGGTCACCATCGCGACGTACCAGGTGCTCACCACGAAGCGGAAGGGCGTCTACACCCATCTCGAGCTGCTCGACGCCCGCGACTGGGGCCTCGTCCTCTACGACGAGGTGCACCTGTTGCCGGCGCCGATCTTCCGGATGACCGCGAACCTCCAGGCGCGGCGCCGGCTGGGACTGACCGCGACGCTGGTGCGGGAGGACGGCCGCGAGGGCGACGTGTTCAGTCTGATCGGACCCAAGCGGTACGACGCACCGTGGAAGGACATCGAGGCGCAGGGCTACATAGCTCCCGCGGACTGCGTCGAGGTGCGGGTGGGTCTCCCGGAGAGCGAGCGGCTCGCCTACGCGGTCGCGGAGCCCGAGGAGCGCTACCGGCTCGCCTCCTGCACTCCCCGCAAGAGCGCCGTCGCCGAGCAGCTCGTGGCGCGGCACCGGGGACAGCAGACGCTCGTGATCGGCCAGTACCTCGACCAGCTCGACGAGCTCGGCGAACACCTCGGCGCTCCGGTCATCAAGGGCACCACCCCGGTCAAGGAGCGTGAGGAGCTCTTCCAGCTCTTCCGGGACGGCGAGATCGATCTCCTCGTGGTGAGCAAGGTGGCCAACTTCTCCGTGGACCTTCCCGAGGCCGTGGTGGCGATCCAGGTGTCGGGGAGCTTCGGGTCCCGGCAGGAGGAGGCGCAACGCCTCGGCCGCCTGCTGCGCCCCAAGGCGGCCGGCAGCACCGCGCACTTCTACACCGTCGTCGCGCGCGACACCGTCGATGCCGACTTCGCCCAGAACCGGCAGCGCTTCCTCGCCGAGCAGGGCTATGCCTACCGGATCGTGGACGCCGACCGGCTCGGAGATCTCGACCAGACGGCTTGAAGTCGAGGCCGGGTCGGGATTGCTGCGGAACCGAGCCACGTGCCGGCTCAGATCCGCAGCACAGCGGTAGCGAGCCGGTCTGGTCCGACGCGCTCCACCCCTTCCCTCCCATCCGCTGACGCACCGGCTCCGAACACCCCGTGAGCGATACTGCCGAAATGCGGAGGAAGCACAGGACGATGGCCGGTTTGCATGCGGCCCCGAGCGGGGCGACGGCGCCGCCGGACGCGGAACGAGCGCGTCTGGCAGGCCTCCTGCGCGACAGCGCGCGCGGCGACGAGCACGCGTTCGCCGAGCTGTACGACGCCACCTCCGCCCGGCTCAACGGGCTGGTCCTTCGCGTCGTCCGTGACCCGGCCCAGGCCGAGGAGGTCACCCAGGAGGTCTTCGTCGAGATCTGGCGACAGTGCGCCCGGTACGACGAGTCCGCGGGAAGCCCGGTGGCGTGGATGATGACGATCGCCCATCGGCGTGCGGTGGACCGGGTCCGCTCGGCGGAGGCGAGCAGCCGCCGCGACACGACCTACGAGCAGCGCACCCGCGAGGTCGACCACGACCAGACCGCGGAGGCCGCCACGGCGAACCTGGAGGGGCAGCGGGTGCGGACCGCGCTGAAGTCCCTCACCGAGGCGCAACGCAGCGCCATCGAGCTGGCCTACTTCGGGGGGTACACCCACACCGAGGTGGCGACGCTCCTCGACCTGCCACTGGGCACGGCGAAGACACGCATTCGCGACGGGCTGATCCGCCTGCGCGACTCCTTGGGAGCAGACATCCGATGACCGAGATCCATGCCCTGTCCGGGGCCTACGCGGTGGACGCGCTCGACGACCTCGAGCGGGCGCAGTTCGAGCGGCACCTCGCCGAGTGCGCCGAGTGCCGTGCCGAGGTGGCCAGCCTCCGCGAGGCAGCAGCGCTGCTGCCCGAGGCGCACGCCGTGCCGCCCTCCGCGGCGGTCCGCGACCGCGTCCTCGGCGACATCCGCACGGTCCGACCCCTGCCGCCCGTCGTGCAGACGTCGACCACCCCGGTGCGCCAGTGGCCGCGCCGGCTCGTCGCCGCGGCCGCCGTCCTCCTGGTGCTCGGCGTCGGCGTCGCGATCGCCCGGCCGTGGAGCACCGGCACCCCGTCGACGACCGATCGGGTGCTGCAGGCCTCCGACGCCGTCCGCGTCGAGAAGCCACTGCCCGGGAGCGGTTCGATCACCGTCGTGAAGTCCTCTGAGCTCGGCCGAGCCGTGGTGATGGTGCGTGGCCTCCCCGCGCCGCCGGAAGGCAAGGCGTACGAGGTCTGGCTCGAGGACGACCGCGGCAACATGCGACCGGCGGGGCTCATCCACACCGGAGGCGACCACACGATGTTGATGGCTCCCGACTCGGCCACAGCGGCCGGCGTCGGAGTCACCGTCGAGCCGGCCGCCGGCTCCGACCAGCCCACGCTTCCCCCCGTCGCCCTGGTCACCCTCGGGACCGCCTGATGCAGCGCATCGCCGTGGTGGGCAGCGGCGTGTCCGGACTCGTCGCGGCCCACCTGCTCGGCAAGCACGCCCACGTGACGCTCTACGAGGCCGACGAGCGGCTCGGCGGCCACGCCGACACCCACCGCGTGGAGACGCCGGAGGGCCCGATCTCGATCGACACCGGCTTCATCGTCCACAACGAGCGGACCTATCCCACGCTGCTACGGCTCTTCGCCGAGCTCGGGGTGTCGACCCAGGAGTCGGACATGAGCATGTCGGTGCACGACGAGCGCACCGGCCTGGAGTACGCCGGAGCGCTGGGCCGGCGAGGTCTGTTCCCGACGTGGCGCAACCTCGTGAACCCGCGGTTCTGGGTGATGCTGCTGGAGATCCTGCGGTTCCACCGGGCGGCGCGAGCGGTGCTCGTCGACCGCGAGCCCACGGGCGGCGAGACCACGCTGGCAGCGTTCCTGGCCCGCGGCCGGTACACCCGCTACTTCCGCACGCATTTCATGACCCCGTTGGTCGCCTGCGTGTGGTCCTGTGACCCGCAGCTCGCGCTCGAGTACCCGGCCCGCTACCTGTTCGCCTTCCTCGAGCACCACGGGATGCTCACGGTGTTCGGGTCCCCGACGTGGCGCACGGTGAGCGGCGGCTCCCACGAGTACGTCCGTCGCGTCGCGGCCGCGCTGCCCGACGTACGCCTCGGCGCCAAGGTCACCGACGTGCGCGAGACCGCCGACGGCGTGCAGGTCACCGACGGCAGCGGTGTCGAGGAGACGTACGACGCGGTCGTCCTCGCCACCCACCCGGGCGAGGCCCTGGCCATGCTGGCCGAGCCGACCCCGCTGCAGCGGGAGGTGCTCGGCGCGATCGACTACTCCGACAACGTCGCCCAGCTGCACACCGACACCTCCGTGCTCCCCCGCGCCGAGGGCGCCCGCGCCAGCTGGAACTACCAGCGACGCGCGACCGACGACGGCCGCGTGCTGGTCACCTACGACCTGAGCCGGCTGATGCGCCTGCCCGGCTGGGACCACCCCGGCGCCACCCGCTACCTGGTCACGCTCAACGGCACGGACATCGTCGACCCCGACACGGTCATCGCAACCCGGGAGTACGCGCATCCGATCTACACGCCGGCATCCGTGGCCGCGCAGACCCGCCTTCCCGAGCTCAACACGCGCCGGGTCGTCTTCGCCGGCGCGTACCACGGTTGGGGCTTCCACGAGGATGGCGCACTCTCCGGGCTCAGGGCCGCCGAGCATCTGCTCGGCCGCACGGCCACCTGGGCCGCGGGTTCCACCGCGCCCCGCTCGGCCGTCCGTTACCGCACGACCATCCGGCACAACCGGACCGCCCCGCTGCGCAGCGCGTTCAGCTACCGATCGACGAGCTGGCTGGTCGACCTCGACGACCTGCCGGGCAACGGCTTCCAGGCCCGCGACCACGTCGGCGACCCCGACCGCAGCATCCGGCAGAACATCGAGGCCGTGCTCGCCGAGCACGGGATCGCCTGGCAGGGCGGCCGGATCCGGATGCTCACCCAACCCCGATCGCTGGGCTATGTCTTCAATCCGATCACCGTCTACTGGTGCGACCACCGCGACGGCAGCCGCGCGGCCGTCGTCGTCGAGGTGCACAACACCTACGGCGGCCGGCATGCGTACGTCGTGAAACCCGACGAGCACGGCCGTGCCCGGATCGACAAGCAGCTGTACGTCTCGCCGTTCAACGACACCAGCGGGGAGTACTCCGTGCTGGTGCCCGAGCCCGGCGAGCGGGTCCAGGTGGCCGTGACCCTGCATCGGGAGGGCCACCCGCCCTACGTCGCGACCCTCAACGGGCACGCCGCCCCCGGGGCGCGTCCCCGACCGTCGCTGTCCTCCCACCTGGTGATGGCGCGCATCCGCCGGCAGGGCATCGCGCTGTGGCTGCGACGCCTGCCCCTCTACCCGCGTCCCACCGCCCACGACAAGGAGCGTCGAGCATGACCGCCATCCTCGAGCCCACCGTTGCCGTCCAGTGGCCCGACCTGCTGCTGCGCCCGAGCACCGTCCGCGCTCGCATCGCCGACGGCATCTTCCGCACCGCGGTGCGTCGCCTGCCGGTGACCGTCCGCCTCCCCGACGGAGCGACCCTGGGCAAGGGCGGCCCGGAGATGCTGGTGCACCGGCCGGAGGCGTTCGCGACCCGCGTCGGGCGCGACGGCCTCATCGGCTTCGGCGAGTCCTACATGGCAGGCGACTGGGACTCCCCCGACCTCGCCGCCTTCCTCACCGAGCTGTGCCGTGAGCTGACGACCTTGGTGCCGCAGTGGATGCAGCACCTGCGCGCGCTCTACGTGGCCCGGCACCCGGCGTCGGAGCGGAACACGCTCCGGCAGAGCCGCGGCAACATCGCCCGCCACTACGACCTGTCCAACGACATGTTCGCGGCGTTCCTCGACGAGACCATGACCTACTCCAGTGCCCTCTGGGCCGATCTGGGGACGCCGGAGGACCTCGCGACGGCTCAGCGGCGCAAGATCGACCGGTTGCTCGACGCCGCCCGCGTCGGCGCCGGGAGCCGCGTCCTCGAGATCGGGACCGGGTGGGGCGAGCTCGCCCTGCGGGCCGCCGCACGGGGCGCCGACGTCCACTCGATCACGCTGTCGGTGGAGCAGCGCGAGCTGGCCCAGCGGCGCATCGCCGACGCCGGCCTGTCGGACAAGGTGAGGGTCGACCTGTCCGACTACCGCAACGTGAGCCGCCCGAGCGGTGGCTACGACGCCGTCGTCAGCGTCGAGATGATCGAGGCGGTGGGCTACGACTACCTGCCGTCGTACTTCGGCACGATCGACCAGGTGCTCGCCCCGGGCGGGACCGCGGCCATCCAGGCGATCACGATGTCGCACGACCGCATGCTGGCCACGCGCGACACCTACACGTGGATCCACAAGTACATCTTCCCCGGCGGCTTCCTGCCCAGCGTCGAGCTGATCAACCACGTCCTGCGCGAGCACACCGGCCTGCGGATCGCCGAGCAGCTCCACCTCGGCCACCACTACGCCCGCACGCTGCGCGTCTGGGACGACCGGTTCGCCGCCGCCCACGACCGCATCGCCGAGCTCGGCTTCGACGACGTCTTCGAGCGGATGTGGCACTTCTACCTCTGCTACTCCGAGGCGGGCTTCGCCGCCGAGTATCTCGACGTCCAGCAGATCACCTTCACCCGGGGAGCCCACCGATGACCGACGCCCCGAGCCAGACCCTCACCCGGCCGGGCACGACGACGACCAGCGGCGTCGCCCCACGCCTCGCCGGCGCGTTGCGGCCGTTCGTGGGCGGCGAGCTTCCCGTCAGGCTCGTCGCCTGGGACGGCTCGGAGGCGGGCAGCGGACCCGTCGTGCGGCTGCACACCCCCGACGTGCTCCGACGGCTGCTCTGGCACCCCGGCGAGCTGGGTGCAGCGCAGGCCTACGTCACCGGCGAGCTCGACGTGGACGGCGACCTCGACGCGGCACTGACCCACGTCTGGGGCGTCGTCGAGGCCCGCGGGCTCCGCGGGGTCCGGCCCAACCCGCGGACGGTGCTCACGCTGCTGCGCACGGCGGCCTCACTCGGTGCGCTCGGGGCGCCGCTCGCCCCGCCGGTCACCCAGGCCCAAGTCAAGGGACGCCTGCACAGCCTGGCTCGGGACCGCCAGTCGATCAGCCACCACTACGACCTCTCCAACGAGTTCTACTCCTTGATCCTCGACCCGCACATGGCGTACTCCTCGGCCTACTTCGCCGAGCCGGGGATGACGCTGGAGCAGGCGCAGCGCTCCAAGCTCGACCTGGTCTGCACGAAGCTCGGCCTGGAGCCGGGCAAGCGGTTCCTCGACGTCGGCTGCGGGTGGGGCTCGCTGTCGCTGCACGCCGCGGCGGAGTACGGCGCCCACGTCGTCGGCGTCACGATCGCCGCGGAGCAGAAGAAGTTCATCGACGAGCGCATCCGCGAGCGTGGTCTGGAGGACCGGGTCGAGATCCGGCTGCAGGACTACCGAGAGGTCTCCGGCGAGACCTTCGATGCGGCCGCGAGCATCGAGATGGGCGAGCACGTCGGCCAGGAGAACTACCCGACCTACGTGGAGGTGCTGCGCCGCAACGTCACGCCGGGCGGCTACGTGCTGATCCAGCAGATGTCCCGCAGAGGTCCAAACGGCGGCCGCCACCCCGGCGGTGGCCCGTTCATCGAGTCGTTCATCGCCCCGGACATGCACATGCGGCCGGTGGGCGAGACCGTCGCGCTCATCGAGGACGGCGGCCTGGAGGTCCGTGACGTGCAGGCGATGCGCGAGCACTACGTGACCACGGTGGCCGGGTGGCTGAAGCGGTTCGAAGCCCACCAGGACCGGCTCCGGGAGCTGGTCGGCGAGGAGGCCCTGCGGGTGTGGCGGCTCTACCTCGTCGGCGGCGCCATGGCGTTCCGCGACGGGCGGATGGGCGTCGACCAGATCCTGGCCCGACGGCCCCGCTGAGGCTCCGGACATGCGCTTCTTGCTGGTCACCGCGGTCGCGGTCGCCGTCGCGATCGCCGCGATGGCGCTGACCGCCTACGCCACCCGTCGTACCGGACGGGTGTCGGTGGTCGACACGACCTGGGGACTGGCCTTCGTCGCCGAGGCGATCGCCGCGGCGCTCGTCGGCGACGGCGACCTGCTCCGCCGCTGGCTCCTCGTCATCCTCGTCGGCATCTGGGGCCTGCGTCTGGCCCGTCATGTGCATCGCCGCAACAGCGGCGGCGGTGAGGACCCGCGCTACGCCGCGCTGCTCCGCGAGGGGCGCGTACTGACGAAGGTGTGGGTCCCCCAAGGCGCGGCGATCTGGCTGGTGTCGCTCCCAGTCCAGGTCAACGCGGTGGCGACCCCGCGCCCAGGCGTCCTCGCCTGGGCCGGGGTCGTTCTCTACCTCCTCGGCCTCGCCTTCGAGGCCGTCGGCGACGCCCAGCTCGCGGCGTACAAGCGCGACCCGGACCGCGGGCCGGTGATGGATCGCGGCCTGTGGCGCTACACCCGGCACCCGAACTACTTCGGGGACGCCTGCGTCTGGTGGGGCATCTGGCTGGTGGCTGCCTGGCCGTGGCCGGGCCTGCTCACGCTGGTGTCGCCGATCGCGATGACCGGCACGCTGGTCTACGGCACCGGCGCGCGGCTACTGGAGCGCACGATGCTGAAGCGGCCCGGTTATCCCGAGTACGCCCGGCGCACGAGCATGTTCGTCCCACTGCCGCCGAAGCGCTCCTGACGAAGCGAACGGCCCCTCCCGTGCGGGAGGGGCCGTCCGTCGTCCTACCGTCCGCTGATCAGTGCAGCGTCGGTCGCTGCGCGGCGAGCAGGGCTGCGCGCAGGTTGTTCGGGCCCATCACGCGGGCACTGCCGGTGGTCGGCTGCGGAGCCGGGACCGGCTTGCAGAACACGTCGGCGCGGCTGCCCCGCTGGCGTGCCGGCACCTTTCCGGTGGCCAGATACTCCGCGATCCGGTTGTCGACGCATCCGACGCCGGAGAGCGATCCGGCGTGCGTGGTGCCGTTGACGCCGGCCAGCAGCACCGAGGTCGGGAACAGCTGTCGCATCGCGAGGGCACCGCTGTACGGCGTCGCCGCGTCCTTGGTCTCGTTGATCATGAGCACGGGGACCTTCACCTTCGCACCGCTGATCTTGAACTGGCGCTTCGGTGCCGCCGGCCAGGTGAGGCACGGGGCGTTGTACCAGGTGTTGCCCCAGGTCTCGAACGGCGCCTTGTGGTGCACGCGCCAGCTGTCCCGGCGGGTCTTGCCCCAGCCCGGCCAGTGCGCGTCGGTGCACTGCACGGCGTTGTAGACGGCGTAGCCGTTCTCGTTGTCACGGCCGAGGTTGCCGCTCTTGAAGCGGGCGAAGAGCCCCGCACCGTTGCCGTCGTTGATGAGCGCGCTGTACTCGTGACCGATGTCCACCCAGTCGTAGACGTAGTACCCGGCGCTGAGCATCGCGTCGGTGAGCTCGTCGGGGCCGAGCTTGCCGTTCGCCGCGGGGTGCTTGATCAGATGACGGCGCTCGGCGTAGAAGCCCTTGCGGATCGCCTTCCAGTCGGTGCCCAGCTTGAAGGCGTCGTTGTGCTTGGCCAGGTAGCGCCAGTAGACGTTCATGTTCGCGTCGAACGCGCGGTCCTGATCCAGGTTCGCGCCGTACCAGACGCGATGCGGGTCGACGACGCCGTCGAGGATCAGCCGCTTGACGCGGTGCGGGAAGAGCGTGGCCCACGTGGTGCCGAGGTAGGTGCCCCAGGAGAAGCCGTAGAAGCTCAGCTTCTTCTGGCCCAGTGCCCGGCGGATCGCGTCGACGTCACGGGCGTTGTCGCGGGTGGTCATGTGGGACAGCAGTCGACGGGCCTTGGACGTGCCGCAGTCGCGAGCGTAGCTGCGTGCCTTCGCGCGCCAGTAGTGCATGAGCTTCTTGGTCGTCGGCACGTAGGAGGGCCGGTCCGGCTTCACGTAGTGCGGGTCGCAGTGCAGGGACGGCGTGCTGGCGCCGACCCCGCGCGGATCGAAGCCGATCCAGTCGTAGTGCAGGGCGGCCTTGCCCGGGACGAAGCCCTGGTACGCCGGCATGATCAAGCCGGAGCCGCCGGGGCCGCCGGGGTTCAGGACGAGGGCGCCCTTGTACTTCCCGACCGACGGGTCGTGCTTCTTGCGACTGATCTCCAGATGGATCTTGCGCCCGTGCGGATGGGCGTAGTCGAGCGGCACCGCGATGCTCGCGCACTGGATGCCGTAGGACGCGTAGTCGTAGCTGCCCGTGGGGCACACGCCCCAGTGGATCTTCGTGCGCGCCGCTGCGGCGGAGCTGGTGGTGGCTCGGGCGTGGGTGGTGGCAGCGGCGCCGGCGACCGGTGGGGTCGCCGCTCCTGCCGAGACGTTCGCGAGTCCGACGGCGAGGGCGCCGGCGGTGGCCGCGATCAGGATCCTCTTCACATTGCTCCCCTCAGCTGCTCCGGTGTGAGCAGGGCATGTTTCTATCCCACCCGGCGTTCTTCGGGAAGGCCTTGCGGTCCCGTGTCGCGGAGCCGGAGGGGTTTCGGCGCTGCGTGCACAATCGAGGAATGGGTGTCGAGGAGCTGGAACGCGTCGTGCACCACGCCCGCGCCCGGGTGCTGCACGACCTCGAGGCGACCGGCGTGGCCGGTGCCGACGTGGTGTCGTTGCTCGAGGACGCCGTGTCCGCCCGCCGGTGGTGGGTGGAGCAGTGGGCGGCGGGAGCGGACTACGTGGTGGGGCTGGTCGCTCAGGACGTGCAGGACCAGTTGCTGGAAACGCGGGGCCGGTGGCCGCTCTGCCCGCTGTGCCAGGAGCACGAGCCCCACGCCCTGTACGTCGACCCCGACCTCGGCGGCCCGGACCCGGCCTGGGTGTGCGAGGAGTCGGGGACCCGGGTGGCGCCCGTCGGCGAGCTCTGAGTCGGCTTCCGGCTCAGCGCAGGTGCTCCGGGCGCAGCACCGGCACCCAGAGCGTGTAGCGGTCGGCACGGTAGACCGATCGGGTCACCTCGATGGCGACGTCGCGGCAGAACGACCGGCGGGAGATGTGCAGCACCGCTGCGCCGGCGGCCAGGCTGAGCATCTCGCTCTCCTCTGCCGTCGCGGTCGCTCCCATCACGGAGTCCTCGCCCCAGGTGGGCATCAGGTCGCGGTCGGCGAGCCAGAAGTAGAGGCTGTGCGGTGTCGGGTCGTCGAGGAACCGGGGGAACTGCTCGAGGGAGAGGTAGGCGTGCTGGACCGCCATCGGCTCGCCGTCGGCGAGCCGCAGGCGCTGCCAGTGCACGATCGGCGCGCCCTCCTCGAGCTCCAGGGCACGCGCGATGCCGGGGCCGGCCTTCTCGGGGCGGAGCAGGAGCGTCTTGGACTCCGGCCGCTTGCCGCGGCGCTCCATCTCCTCGGTGTAGGACGACAACCGCATCTGCAGGTCGATCTGCGGTCGAGCCACGAACGTGCCCTTGCCCGCGACCCTCTCGACGAGACCCTGCGCGACCAGCGCGTCGATGGCGTGCCGGACGGTCATCCGAGCGACACCGAACTGCTCGGCGAGATCGCGCTCGGAGGGTGCCGGGCTGCCCGGCTCGCTCGCGAGCACCAGCGACCGCACGTACTCCCGCACGAGCACGTGCTTGCGCCCCCGGCGCTGCTGGCGGGGGCCGTCCTCGTCGGCGGCCCCGCGGTTCTCGAGACTCATCAGGGCGAAGCCTAGCGAGCGCTTCGGCCGGTGGAGGCGGCTTGTCGGGAAAAGGGTTTCTGTCCTCTCGGCCGAGGACGCGAAAAGGTGCCCGACCGAAGGTCCCGGGACCGGCCTTGCTCAGCCGGCCAAGTGACCCCAGGACGCCTCCAGCTCCCGCCACGGACCGGTGTCGCGGACGGTGCCGTCCTGGAGGACCACCACGCGGTCGGCCTGGGCGAGGGCGGCGGCCTTGCTGGTCGCGCCGAGAACGGTGACACCGCGCTCACGCAGGGCCGTCCAGAGCTCCACCTCGGTGGCGGCGTCGAGTGCGGAGGAGACGTCGTCGGCGAGGAGCACCTCGGCCCCGCAGGCCAGGGCCCGGGCCAGCGCCAGGCGCTGCACCTGCCCACCGGAGAGCCGCACGCCGCGGTGGCCGACCAGGGAGTCCGGCCCCCCGGCCGCCTCGACGTCGCGCGCCATCCGGGCCGCTCCGAGCGCCTCGACGACCTCGCGCTCCGGATGGTCGAGGCCGACGTTGCCGGCGAAGGTGCCGGAGAGGACGCGCGGGACCTGCGCCACATGGGCGATCCGTCCCGGCCGCAGCGCAGCCTGGGAATCGGTGACGCTGCGGCCGTTCCACCGGATGTCGCCCGTGCTGGTCACCAGGCCGGCGAGGGCGCCGAGCAGACTCGACTTCCCCGACCCCACCGTCCCGAGGAGGAGCACCAGCTCCCCCCGCCGCACCCGCAGGTCGACGTCGCGGACGCCGAGGGTGCCGTCGTCGTGGACCGCGCTCAGGCCACTGATCTCGAGCTCCTGCAACGGGTCGATGACGCCGGCGGGGGGAGCCGGTGCGGCCCCGGAGAGCAGGTCGACCCCGTCGGGGAGGTCCATCAGGTCGCCGCCGCCGGCGAGCCGGCTCGTCGCGCGCATCCACGCCGCGGTGCCGGGCGCCTCGGTCACTACGCTGCCCGCGACCCGGCCGAACCAGTCGAACCCGTTGACCGCGCCGGCGACGAGCAGCGCCGTCGCGAGGCCCCACCCGCCGGCGACGAGGATCCCCCACGCGGCGACCACACCGGCCTGCACCATCACGATCGGTACGCCGTCCAGCAGCGCCTGGACGCGGTGCTCACGAACCGCCGCGTCCACACGACCGGCGTCGACGTCGTGGAGGTGGCGGTGTACGTCGGGGGTCGCAGCCGCGAGCTTGACGGTGCGGATGCCGTCGAGGCTGGAGACGAGCGAGCGCCCGAAGCGCGCGCGAGCCGCCGACGATGCAGCAGCCGAGCGGCCGGCCACGCGGCGGCCCAGGGAGGATGCGAGCGCCGAGGTCGCCATCACCACGAGCAGGACGAGCCCGGCCAGGACCGTGCCCGCCACCCACGCGGTCACGACGGCGATCGCCAGCCCGTTGAGGAAGTCCACCCAGCGGTCGGCGTACCGGGCCAGACGGTCGGCGTCCATCGACCGCGCCACGACCTCGCCGGGCGGTGTCCGGGTGAGCCGGTGGGTGCGGGTCTGGCCGTGCAGCACGGCGGTGCGGACCCGCAGCATCACCGCGACCCACCACTGGGGGTAGATCCGGATTGCGAAGGAGAGGAGCAGCGGGGCCACGAGCAGCGCCACGACCAGCACGCCGGTCAGTGCCAGCGGCCGGCCGCCGGCCTGCAGGTCCGCCACCAGGTGGCCCCAGACCCATCCGGTGAGCGCCCCGAAGGCGCCGGTCAGGGCGGCGAGGAGGAACAGCGCCATCCCGGCGAGACCCCACTGAGGTTCGATCCGCAGGGCGCTGAGGGTCGCCCGGGCCAGCGTCGGCGCCGACCGGACGGCCGGCGGTGCGGGGGGCGTTCCGGTGCGGCGTACCGTCCCGACCGCGTGCCCGTGCACGTCGAGAGGCAGCGCCCCGCTGGAGGCCGAGGGCTCCATGCCGGCCGCGCGGACCAGCTCCCGGAACGGACCGGGAGCCGCGGCCAGGGCGGCCCGACGGCCCTGCTGCACGACCCGGCCGGCATCGAGGACGGCGACGAGGGCGGCGCGTTCGGTGGTGGAGAGGCGGTGGGCGACCAGGATGCCCGTGCGCCCGCTGAGCAGGCGGTCGGCGGCGCGGACCACGCGCGCCTCGGTGACCGGGTCCATCCGAGCGGTCGCCTCGTCGAGGACGACGACCCGCACATCGCGGACGAGCAGGCGCGCGAAGGCGACGAGCTGCTCCTCGCCGGCCGAGAGCATCGTCCCGCCCGGGCCGAGCGTCGTGTCGAGCCCGTCGGGAAGCCCCGCCACCCACGCCCCGAGTCCGAGCTCCTCGACCGCACCGGCGACCACGGCTCGCGGCAGGTCCGCGAAGAGGGCGATGTTCTGCTCCAGGGTGCCGGCGAGGATCTCAGTGCGCTGGGTGACCACGCCCACCGCCGCGCGCAGCTGCTGGAGGTCGAGATCGAGGACGTCGACGCCGCCGACCCGGACACTGCCCCGCGGGGGCTCGACGGCCCGCGAGACGAGCGCCGCCAGGGTCGATTTGCCTGAGCCGGTGCGGCCCACGAGCGCGCACGTCGTGCCGGCAGGGACGGTGAGGTCGATGCCCCGCAAGGAGAACGTGCCGTGCTCGTAGGCGAAGTGCAGGTCGTCGAAGACGACCTCCAGCGGGCCGTCGGGAAGCGTCCCGCCTCCCCGCGGCTCGGCCGGGGCTGCCATCAGCCCGCGCAGCCGGATCACCGCGCCGAGGCCTGCCTGCAGGTCGGGCAGGTGCCGGGCGAGCTGGTCGACCTGGCCGACGAAGGTCGTCGTGACGAGGAACAGCGTGACGAGCGAGGCAGTCGAGAGCCGGCCGTCGAGAACGAGTGCGACCCCCACCAGGGCCGTGGCCGCGAGGACGGCGTGCAGGAGCGTGCCGGTCCGCCGGGTGATCCGGGCCTCGAGGCCGACCACCTCTGCGAAGCGGGCGTGGATGGTGGCGGCGAGCTCCGCACAGCGTCGCATCACGTACGCCTGCCCGAGACTGGTGCGCAGGTCGTCGCGCGCGGCGACACCTTCCTCCATCGCCGCGGCGTGATCGGTCCACGCCATCTCCTCCACGACCTTGCGCTCGGCCAGCCGGCCCAGCAGCGGACGCACGACGAGGCCGGCCGCGATGCCCGAGGCCGGGAACAGCAGGAAGGCGGGCCACCAGGTGAGCCCGGCCACCAGCCACAGGGGGCCGACTGCGAGCAGCGTGCGGACGGCCTGCCACACGTTCTGCCGCAGCAGCACCCCCACCTCGTGGGTGTCGTCGTCCAGGCGATCGAGGATCTCTCCGACGGCCTGCTCGGTGAGCGCGGCAAGCGGTTGCTCCATCGCGGCCGCGAGCAGGTCGGCTCGAAGCCGGCCCTCCGCTCGGTCCGCGACGCCGGCCCACAGCGTGCGGCCCACCGAGTCGAGCACGGCCGCGCCGAGCACGCACAGCGCGAGCAGCAGGACGAGGCGGCCGGAGGCCGCGGCGGCGAGCCGGCCGGCGACGACAGAGCCGGAGGCGGTCCCGACGGCGGCGAGGAAGGAGCACCCGAGGGCGACCAGGGCGACCGGGCGGCGAAGCCGTCGCCAGTCGACCGGGACGCGCCCGGGAGGGGGCGCGTCGCCGGAGGGAACCGGCGCCTGGGCCGCGTGGCGGGTGGGAGCGGCGGGGCCGGTGGAGAGGTCAGCAGTCACGGTGTCTCGACGGTAACCGCCGGGACCGACCGGGCGCCTCCCGATTTCCCTCCGCGCTTGCCTCGCGGGTGGTCTCCGATCTAGCATCGAACGCATGTTCGAGGTAGTCCGCGCGTGAGCGTCGCCTTCCAGCCCTCGCTGCTCGACGCACCGCTCGAGGAGGGCCGACCTGCGCTGGGCGACCTGACCGCGGCACGGCGTACGACGTTGAGCGCGGGCGCCTGGGTGGACGTGCTGCCCGGCTGGTTCCGCGGGGCGGACCGCGTCTTCGGTCATCTCGTCCACGCGGTTCCCTGGCGGACCGAACAGCGCCCGATGTACGACCGTGTCGTCGATGTCCCGCGCCTGGTCCACCACTACGGCGTCGGGGTGCCGCTCCCCCATCCGGCGCTGGCGAGCGCCAGAGAGGTGCTCAGCGCGCACTACCGGCCCGAGCTGGGCGAGCCGTTCGTCACCGCAGGCTGCTGCTTCTACCGCGACGGCCGCGACTCCGTGGCGTGGCACGGCGACACGCTCGGACGCGGCCAGCGGGAGGACACCCTCGTGGCGATCGTGTCCTTCGGCTCACCGCGCAAGCTCATGCTGCGTCCACGAGGCGGCGCGACGGCGCTGTCCCTGCCGCTCGGCCACGGCGACCTGATCGTCATGGGCGGCTCCTGCCAACGCACCTGGGAGCATGCCGTGCCGAAGACCGCCCGCGCCGTCGGGCCGCGGATCAGCGTGCAGTTCCGGACCCGCAACGTCCGTTGAGCCCGAGCTCCGCCTCAGCAGACGGTGTCGACCCGTGCCAGGACCCCTCGGGACCCGAACTCCCGAACCTCCACGACGCGCAGCGTCGGGTGGTGGGTGAGGTCGAGAGCCGCCACCTGTGCCGTCGAGCCGAGTTGCAGGATCGCCGAACCTCCGGGCAGCAGGTGGCGCTCGACGACCGCGAGGCAGTCCCGGGCGATGTCGAGGCCGTTCTCGCCACCGTCGATCGTGTGCACCGGATCCTGCGGAAAGGCGTCCACTCGACCGGTCTCCACCCACGGCGGGTCGGCCAGGATCAGGGCGAAGCGCTCCTCCTGGTCGAGCGCCGCGGCGACCGTCGACTCGCGCACGTCGAGCACCTCGGCCAAGCCGGCACGCGCGGCATTGCGCCGCAGGTGGTCGCAGGCCGACGGGTTCTGTTCCACCGCGACGAGGCGTCGCCCGAAGCGCTGCACGGCGACGAGGCCGAGGTGCCCGGCGCCGGCGCACAGCTCGAGCACCGGTCCCTCGGGCGCGGACGTGGCGGCGAGGAGCTCGGCTGCCCAGCGCGACTGGGCGATCGTCCAGGGGCGCGGGCACAGCATCGTGTCGTCGTAGTCGATGCGCAGGCCGCCGAAGTCGACCGATCGCACAGTCACTCCCGCGGACGGCATGGGCGGCACATACCCGACGGCCGGCGCGGACAAACCGCGCCGGCCGCCTTCACGGGCTCCCCTTGAGGGTCTTGATCAGCGGCGCCGACGACGCAGGAGCAGCGCCAGCAGCGCCAGCGCGCCGAGGACTCCCGCCCCCTGCTTCCAGTAGCTCTTGAGGAGCACCGGAAGCACGGCGGCGCCGAGGTCGAGCGCGTCGTCGCTCGCGGGGTGCCGCGTCGGCTGGGACCGCAGCGGGACCGCGTCGGCCGGAGGCGCCGACGCCGGCCCGGCGTCCGGATCGCCGGCGGCGTCGGTGCTCGGCGTCCCGGCGGCAGCGCCGGTCGGCTGCGAGGCGGGACCGGCGTCCTGGTCGTCTGCCGCCGCGGCATTCGCCTCGGCCTCGGGCTGGGAGAGGCGCTGGGAGAGGCAGTCGACGAACTGCGCGAGCAGCTTGTCGCTGACGTCCTGCATCACGCCCCGCCCGAACTGCGCCGGCTTGCCGGTGATGTTCAGGTCGGTCACCACCGTCACCCGGGTGTTGCCGCCCTCCTCGACCATGGTCGCGGTGACGTCCGCACCTGCGGTGCCGTTGCCCCGCTTGTCCTTCCCCTTGGCCTCGATCTTCATCCGGCCGCCGTCGCGATCCTTCTCCACGAACGCGCCGGCCCCCTTGTAGACCAAGGCGATCGGCCCGAGCTTGACCTTGCAGGTGCCCTCGAAGGAGTCGCCCTCGGCACCGGTCACGGTGGCACCGGGGAAGCACCCGGCCACCCCCTCGATGTCGTTGAAGGCCGCCCAGGTCTCGTCCAACGAGGCCGGCACCGTGAAGTCGTGGGTCAGTTGCATCGCCATGGACTTCCCTTACCCGCCGGCGGCGGCGAGCACCGCCCGCCGGGTGAGCACGGTCGCGAGGTGCCGTCGGTAGTCGGCGTCGCCGTTGAGATCGCTGGGCGGCTGCGTCCCGTCGGCGGCGGCCTGCGCCGCCCGGCGTACGGCGTCCTCGGTGGCGGGCTGGCCGACGAGCGCCTGCTCCACGGCGGTTGCTCGCAGCGGGGTCGACCCCATGTTGGTCAGGCCGATCGCCGCCTCGGCGATCGTTCCGCCCTCCGCGCGGACGGTCGCGGCGACCGCGACGATCGCCCACTGGTGGGAGACCCGTACGAACTTCTCGTACTGCGCTCCCCACCCCGTGTGCTTGGGGATCCGCACCTCGACGAGGATCTCGTCCCCACCGACAGCGGTGGTGAAGACGTCCTCGAAGAAGTCCGCCGCCGCGACGGTACGCCGCCCGCCGCTGCCGGCGATGACGAACTCGGCGTCGAGGGCGAGTGCGGGCGCACCGAGGTCACCGGCCGGGTCGGCGTGGACGAGCGCTCCGCCGAACGTCCCCCGGTGCCGCACCTGGGCGTCGGCGAGGTGCTCGAGAGCCTTGGTGAGCAGCAGCGCGTGCTCGGCCACCAGAGGACTCGTCCCCACGTCGGTGTGGGTCGTCATCGCGCCGATGACCAGCGCGTCGCCGTCTTCGCGGATCCCGCGGAGCTCCTCGACCCGGCCCAGGTCGATCACGACCTCCGGCGCGTTGAGGCGCATCCGCAGGACCGGCAGCAGGCTCTGGCCGCCCGCCATGATCTTGGCCTCGTCGCCGTGCTCGGCGAGCGCGGCCAACGCCTCGTCCACCGTGGCGGGCGCGAGGTAGTCGAACTGGGCGGGAATCATCGCTGCTGCACTCCTTCGCTGGTCGGTGCGCCGGCATCGCCGAAGTGGGTCTGGGTCTGGTCCGGCGTGGCCTCGGCGCCGGCACCGCCCGAGCCGTGGATCGCCTTCCACACGCGCTGGGGCGTGCACGGCATGGTGATGTCATGGACGCCGAGCGGGCGCAACGCATCGACCACCGCGTTGACCACGGCCGGGGTCGACGCGATCGTGCCGGCCTCACCGACGCCCTTGGTGCCGAGCGTGTTCGTCAGCGCGGCCGTGGAGTTGTGGTCCACGTCGAAGCTGATCGTGTCCGCGGCGGTGGGCAGCGTGTAGTCGACGAACGAGCCGGTCACCAGCGTGCCGCTGTCGTCGTACACAGCCTCCTCCCACAGCGCCTGGGCGATGCCCTGCACCAGGCCGCCGTGGACCTGGCCCTCCACGATCAGCGGGTTGATGACGACGCCGATGTCGTCGACGCAGGCGTACTTGCGCATGCTCACCTGGCCGGTCTCGGTGTCGACCTCGACCGCACACAGGTGCGTGCCGTGGGGGAAGTTGAAGTTGATCGGGTCGTAGGTCGCCGAGGAGTCCAGCGAGGGCTCCACCCCGTCGGGCAGGTTGTGCGCCACGAACGCCGCCGCCGCGACCTCGGTGAGCGCCAGGCCCTGGTCGGTGCCGCGGACCCCGAGCCTGCCGTCGGCGAACTCGATGTCGTCGACGGAGGCCTCGAGCAGGTGGGCCGCGATCGGCTTGGCCTTCTCGATCACCTTGTCGGCAGCCTTCACCAGCGCCTCGCCGCCGACCACCAGTGACCGGGAGCCGTAGGTGTCCAGGCCCTTCGGCGCGATCTGGGTGTCGCCGTGGAGTACCTCGACGTCCTCGAACGGCACGCCCAGCCGGTCCGCCACGATCTGGCTGAACGCCGTCTCGTGTCCCTGCCCGTGCGCGGAGGCTCCCGTGACGACCTCGACCTTGCCGGTGGCGAGCATCCGGACCTCGGCGTGCTCCCAGCCGCCGGCGCCGTAGTCGAGCGAGCCGAGCACGCGCGAGGGTGCCAGCCCGCACATCTCTGTGAACGTCGACACGCCGATGCCGAGCTGCACCGGGTCCTTCGCCTCACGCCGGCGCTGCTGCTCGGCACGCAGCTCGTCGTACCCGAACAGCTCCTTGGCCTTGGCCGTCGCGGCCTCGTAGTTGCCCGAGTCGTACTCCAGGCCGGCGACCGTGGTGAACGGGAACTCGTCGTGGCGGATCCAGTTCTTCTCGCGTACGGCGAGCGGGTCCACGCCCACCTCCGCGGCGAGCTCGTCCATCAGCCGCTTGATCGCGAACGTCGCCTCCGGCCGACCCGCTCCCCGGTAGGCGTCGGTCCACGCCTTGTTGGTGAGCACCGTCTGGCAGGCGAACCGGTAGGCGGGGAACTTGTAGATCGCGTTGAACATGAAGGCCCCCAGCACCGGCACGCCGCCACCGACGATGGCGACGTAGGCGCCGAGGTCCGCGAGCAGCTCTACCTTGAGGCCGGTGAGGGTGCCGTCCTTGTCGGCCGCCAGCGTCAGCTTCTGCCACTGGTCGCGGCCGTGGTGGGCCGCCATCAACGACTCCGAGCGGGTCTCGGTGTACTTCACCGGCTTGCCGAGCCGGCGGGCGATGCCCCACGTGAGCCACTCCTCCGGCGTCGCCTGCAGCTTGCCGCCGAAGCCGCCGCCGACGTCGGGGGCGATGACCCGGATCTTCGACTCCGGCACGCCGGTGGTCGCGGCAAGGGCGAAGCGCAGGATGTGCGGGATCTGCGTGGCCGACCACATCGTCAACTGCTCGCCGGTGGGGTCGACGACGACCGACCGCGGCTCCATGAACGCGGGGATCAACCGCTGCTGGCGGTACTCCCGCTCGATCACGATGCCGTCGGCGCGGGCCTTGGCGATCGCCTCCTCGACGTCGCCGCCGGTGCCGGCCTCGCCGGAGTCGAACACCCACAGGGCGGACTTGTTCGTGCCCAGGTCGGGGTGCGCGAGGATCGTGTCTTCGGCGGACTCCTTGAGGTCGAGGGCTGCGGGCAGCTCCTCGTAGTCGACGTCGACGAGCTCGGCGGCGTCGCGGGCCGCGGCCGCGCTACGAGCGACCACCACCGCGACGATCTCCCCGGCGAACACCACGCGGTCCGAGGCGATCGGGGGGTGGCCGGGCGTGACCTGGTCGGGGGTGATGGGCCAGGCGTTGATGCAGACGCCGAGGTCTTCGCCGAAGTCGGCGGCGGTGAGGACGTCGATGACGTTGACCGCGTTCTTGGCCTCGGACACGTCGATGTGGGTGATCGTGGCGTGGGCGAACGGCGAGCGCACCATCGCCAGGTGCAGCATGCCCGGCAGCGTGATGTTGTCGGTCCACCGGGTGCGCCCGGTGATCAGCCGCTGGTCCTCCTTGCGGCGGCGCGCCCGGCCGATCTGCTTCTCGGCGGTGGGCGCCGGTTCCGTGACGGTCATGCGGCACCTCCCTCGCCGGCCGCCTGGAGCACCGCCTTGACGATGTTGTGGTAGCCGGTGCACCGGCAAAGGGTGCCCTCCAGGCCGAGGCGTACCTCCTCCTCGGTCGGATGCGGGTTCTCGTTGAGCAGGTCGACGCTCTGCATGATCATCCCGGGCGTGCAGTAGCCGCACTGGAGCGCGTGGCACTCGTGGAACGCCTGCTGCACGGGGTGCAGCTGCCCGTCGGTGGCGAGGCCCTCGATCGTGGTGATCTCGTGGCCGTCGGCCTGCACCGCCAGCATGTTGCAGGACTTCACGCTGCGGCCGTCGAGGTGCACCGTGCAGGCGCCGCAGTTGCTGGTGTCGCAGCCGACGACGGTGCCGGTCTTCCCGAGCTTCTCGCGCAGGTAGTACACGAGCAGCATGCGGGGTTCGACGTCGTCGGTGACCCTGTCACCGTCGACCGTGAGCTCGATCTTCGTCATCGCGGACGCATCCTCCGGGTGTCGAGTGCTGGAGCGACGGCCGCCACCGCTGTGACGGCCGCCACGATCCCCGCACCCTAGGCCGCCGAGGTTGGTCGATGGTTGGCGAGTTGCGGGTTCTGGCCGCGCGAGTTGCGGGTTCTGGCCAAGCCAGGTGTCGGTTCTGGCCCGGCGAGATCACAAGGAGCAACCCGGAGGACCACAAGG
>JBQCCW010000265.1:0-14837 GCA_051961835.1 Marmoricola sp.
CCGAGGAGCTTCTCCGCCGCGCCCATCCCGATGCCGACGAAGAAGTCGGAGACGTAGACACCGGTCAGGCCGACGAAGAGCAACCCGACCGGCCAGGCACCGGCGCCGAAGAACACCACGACGCCGGCGACGGAGATCACCGTGAAGGCCACCGACATGCCGGCGTTGGTGCGCGCGTCGTAGCCCCCGAAGCGGTTCCAGCCCAGGGCGAACCAGTGGATGCCGTACGCGCTGAACGCGACAGCGGCCATGTAGAGCGCGGGGTCGCCCTTGAAGACCTGGAACCAGGTCAGGCCGACGAAGAGGATGAGGCCGGTGACGACCTGGCACAGGCCGGGGAGGAAGAGGCCCCAGACGCCGGTGGCGCGATCGAGCCGCCGGGCCCCCTCGGCGTCGGTGGGCCGCAGCGGGAATCCGAACAGTTCCTGCGGTCCCCAGATCAGGTAGCCCGTGCCAAGGCCGAAGAAGCCGAGGGCGACGGGGACGAAGGCTGAGCTATCGAACGACATGGGCGGTCGTTACCCGGGCGCAACAGTTGCATGCGCAACCGTTCGGCGGGCCGCTGCTGCTCAGATCCAGCGCTCGAACCAGATCCGCTGGAGCCAGTGGCCGTTGCTGATCAGGCCGTCGGTCCAGATCGGCCAGAAGAAGGTGAAGTTCGCCGCCACCAGCACGACCACGGCCCCGGCGATCACCGCCCCCCGGCGGCGCCGTGCGGCCGCGGTCAGCGGATCCGCCTCGGTGCGCGTCCGCCCGAGGATCTCACCGAGCAGCAGGGTCGCCCCCAGCACGAGGAACGGCTCGATGACGATGGCGTAGTAGCTGAAGATCGGGCGGTCGTCGTACTGGAACCAGGGCAGCCAGCTCGCCGCGATGCCGACCACCACGAGGCCGTAGCGCCAATCGCGGCGGGTCGCCCAGGCGATCACCGCCCAGACCGCGGCGGCGGTGCCGAACCACCACAGCGCCGGGGTGCCGAGCAGCAGGACCTGGCGCAGGCAGGTGGAACCGGCCGGTGCGCCGCACCCCTGGACGCCGGGCTGGATGTCGAGCTGCGCGTCGACGCCCACGGGACGGTTCAGCACCAGCCACCCGTCGGGATTCGACTGGTAGACGTGGTGGGCGGTGTCGAGGAACTTGGTGTGGAAGTTGTAGACCGCCTGGTGGTAGTGCAGCAGGTCGCGCAGCGCCCGCACACTCTCCCCCCACCACCCGGTGGTGTGGGCGTGGAGGTAGGAGCCCCAGTACGGCGCGTACTGGGTGTCGGACAGAGACACCTCGTAGGCGTGGTGGTTGATCAACCAGCCGGTCCACGTCGCCACGTAGACGAGCAGCGGGACGGCCACCAGGTAGCCGAGGGCCGGCACCTGGTCGCGCAGCACCGACCGGGCGAGTGCCCATCGCGCTCCCAGGCGCCGCCGCGCCCCTGCATCCCAGACCCACTGCAGCAGGCACAGCGCCGCCAACACGTAGATCGCCGACCACTTCGAGCCGAGGGCGAGCCCCCAGCTCACGCCGGCGGCCAGGCGCCAGGGCCGCCAGAGCAGTGCCCCCGTGGGCTCCGCGAGCCGCGCCCGACCCCAGGCGCGGTCCGCCACCATGCAGTGCACTGCCAGCAGCACGAAGAAGGCCTCGAAGATGTCGAGGAGCGCCAGCCGGGACAGGACCAGCTGCAGCCCGTCGAAGCACATCAGCAGCCCCGCGACCAGGCCGAGGAGGTTCGAGCCGGTGACGCGGCGGGTGAACCGGATCATCAGCAGCACCATCAGCGTGCCGACCACGGCGGAGGCGAAGCGCCACCCGAACGGGTCCATCCCGAAGAGGTGCTCGCCCATCGCGATCAGCCACTTGCCGACCGGGGGATGGACCACCATCTCCGCGCCCGAGCCCCACTGTCCGAGGGTGTGGCCAGCGAGGATGTGCTTGTCGGCGTTCTCGACGTAGTTGCGGGCGTAGCCGAAGTGGAGCAGCGACCACGCATCCTTGGCGTAGTAGGTCTCGTCGAACTCGAAGCTGTGCGGCCGCGCGAGACTCCAGAACCGCAGCAGGCCCGCCAGCAACGTCACGGCGAGCGCGGTGGCCCACTCCGTGATCGGGTTGCCGATCCGATCGCCGCGTCGCACGGGCGCAAGGGTAGACGGGCCGGTGGGGACGGGCTGGGATGATCGACGCCATGAGCTCCGCGACATCCGTGCCGTCCGTCGCCGCGGGCGGGGGAGCGTTGGTGCTCGCCGGCACGCCGATCGGACGCCCCGAGGATGCGTCGCCCCGGCTCCGCGCCGAGCTCGCGAGGGCCGACGTGGTGGCCGCGGAGGACACCCGGCGGCTGCGGCGGCTGGCCGCCGACCTCGACGTGGAGGTGGCCGGCCGGGTGACGTCGTACTTCGAGGGCAACGAGGTGGCGCGCACTCCCCAGCTCCTGGAGGAGCTGCGGGCCGGGCGCCGGGTGCTGCTGGTCACCGATGCGGGAATGCCCAGCGTGTCGGATCCCGGCTACCGCCTGGTCGCCGCGGCGGTGGCCGACGGGATGCCGGTCACCGCGGTCCCCGGGCCGTCGGCGGTGCTCACCGCGCTCGCGGTGAGCGGACTGCCGGTGGACCGGTTCTGCTTCGAGGGATTCCTCCCGCGCAAGCCGGGCGAGCGGCGGCGCCGGTTGGCCGAGCTGGCCCAGGAGCGCCGGACGACGGTGTTCTTCGAGGCGCCCCACCGCACCGCCGCGGCCCTCGCCGACATGGCCGCCGCCCTCGGGGCCGAGCGGCCCGCGGCCGTGTGCCGCGAGCTCACCAAGACGCACGAAGAGGTGCGGCGCGGTCCGCTGGCCGAGTTGGCGGCGTGGGCCGAGGAGGGCGTGCGGGGCGAGGTCACGATCGTCGTCGCCGGCGCTGCGGAGCCGGCTCCGCTGGACGACCCGGCCGCACTCGTCGCGCTCGTCGCGGCCGAGGAGGAGGCCGGGACGCCACGCAAGCAGGCGATCGCCGACGTCGCCCGGCGCGCCGGCGTGCCCAAGCGGCTCGTGTACGACGCCGTGCACCGGCCCCGGCCGACCGAGGAAGGACGAGCGTGAGACCCGACGCCCCCGAGCCGCTGCCGTTCCCGGTGGCGGACAACCATTGCCACCTCGACATGTCGCGCGACGAGGAGGACGCGCTCGAGGTCCCCGAGGCGCTCGCGCGTGCCGCCGCGGTCGGCGTGACGCGGATCGTGCAGGTCGGCTGCGAGCTGGACGGCGCCCGATGGGCGGTCGCGACGGCCCACCGGTACGACGCCGTCGTGGCCGCCGTCGCCCTGCATCCCAACGAGGCGCCGCGGCTCGCCGCCGCCGGTCGGCTCGAGGCCGCCGTGGCCGAGATCGAGCGGCTCGCCGCGGACGACGCCGTGCGAGCTGTCGGCGAGACGGGCCTGGACCACTTCCGCACCGGCGAGGAGGGCCGGGCGGCGCAGGTCGCGTCGTTCCGGGCGCACATCGACCTCGCCAAGCGGCTGGACCGCACGCTGGTCATCCACGACCGGGATGCCCACGACGACGTCCTGGCGGTCCTCGACGACGAGGGTGCCCCCGACCGGTGTGTGATGCACTGCTTCTCCGGCGACTCGGCGTTCGCCCGGCGCTGTCTGTACCGCGGCGCCTACCTGTCCTTCGCCGGCACGGTGACCTTCCGCAACGCCGACGCACTGCGGGAGGCACTGCGGATCACCCCGCGCGACCGGGTGCTTGTGGAGACCGACGCGCCCTACCTCACCCCCGCGCCGTACCGCGGCCGCGCGAACGCGTCGTACCTGATCCCCCTCACCGTTCGCGCCATGGCCGAGGTGCGCGACGACGACCTCGAGGAGCTGTGCAGGGCGATCTCGAGCACCACCGACGCGGCGTTCGGAGGGCCGTGGACGGTGTGACCCAGCCCATGCTGGGCGGGTGACGGCGGCCACCGCAACCCCGTGAAGTACCCCACCCGCGCCGCGGGGAATCCCCATTCCGGACCTTCTCGGGTTTGCAACGTTCCGCAATCCCGTGAGAGCGTCTAGCGCTGGCAAGGCGGGTCTCCGTGTGGACCCGACCCCGACAGCGGCCTCACGGGGGGTCGCGGAAGCAGGAGCGAACCCGTGCGCATTCCCCTTCGACAGGGCATCACGCACCTCGGACGCAGCAGGACTCTCGCCCTCGGCGCAGCCGGCATCGTTGCCGCCGCCGTCGGTGTGACGACCGTCGGCTACCACGCGATGAGCGAGAACGTCACGCTCTCCGTGGACGGTCACCAGACCTCCGTCCGGACCTTCGGCCACACCGTGGCCGACGTCCTCGAGCAGAACCACATCCACCTCGGCACCCACGACGCGGTCCTCCCCAGCGCAAGCTCGCCGGTCGTCGACGGGTCCACGATCACCGTCCGCTACGGCCGGCCGCTGGACCTCACCGTCGACGGCAAGGAGCAGAAGTACTGGACGACGGCGAGCACCGTCGCGGTCGCGCTGCAGCAGATCGGCCATGGCACCTTCGCCCGGTCCGCCCTGTCCACGAGCCGCAGCGCGACGATCGACCGCGAGGGCATGGCGCTGGCGATCGCGACGCCGAAGAAGCTCACGATCAAGGTCGGTGGGCACCGCGCGGTGCACCGCACCATCGCCGGCTTCGACGCCCGCGATGTCCTCGACGCCCTGCACGTGCACTACGACGCCAACGACATCATCGCGCCGGCCCACGGCCACCTGCTGCGCAACGGCGACCGCATCGTGCTCACGCGCGTCTCGGTGGCGAAGAAGGCCGTCCACGACGAGTCCGTCCCGTTCGCCACGCAGCGCCGGGACGACGCCTCCCTCACCGAGGGCACCACCAAGACGCTGCGGGCCGGCCACGCCGGGCTGCGCGACGTGACCTACCGGATCGTGAAGCACAACGGTCATGAGGTGAAGCGCACCGTGCTGACGCAGCATGTGCTCCGCAAGCCGACCACCGCGGTCGTGCTCGTCGGCACGAAGCCGAAGCCGGCTCCGGTGGCGGCGCGGCCGATGGCGGCGAACTACGCCGGTGGCAGCAGCGTCTGGGACCGGATCGCGCAGTGCGAGTCCGGCGGCAACTGGGCGGCGAACACCGGGAACGGCTACTACGGCGGTCTCCAGTTCAGCCTGAGCACCTGGCACGCCTACGGCGGCGCCGGTCGCCCGGACCAGAACAGCCGGGCGGCGCAGATCGCGGTCGCCGAGCGGGTCCGTGCCGCCGAGGGCGGGTACGGCGCCTGGCCCGTGTGCGGCGCCCGCGCCTGAGCGGGAGCACCGTAGCCTTCCCTCGTGGACGACGTGATCTCGGCCGGACCGGCACTGCTCGGTCCGGCCGAGGTGCGTGCGCTCGCGGCCGCCCTCGACCTGCGACCCACGAAGCAGCGCGGCCAGAACTTCGTGATCGACCCCAACACCGTGCGCCGGATCGTCCGTGACTCGGGGATCGGCGCGGCCGATGTCGTCGTCGAGGTCGGCCCGGGCCTCGGCTCGCTCACCCTCGCGCTGCTGGCGGTAGCCCGCAGGGTGGTGGCGATCGAGGTGGACCCGGTGCTCGCGGCGGCGCTTCCGGCGACCATCGCCGAGCGCGCGCCCGGGCAGGCCGACCGGTTCGAGTGTGTGCTCGCCGACGCCTTGCGGGTCGAGGCACTGCCCGGGCCGGCGCCCACCGCGCTGGTCGCGAACCTGCCCTACAACGTGTCGGTCCCCGTGCTCCTGCACCTCCTCGCGCTGCTGCCCACCCTCGAGCGTGGCCTGGTCATGGTGCAGTCCGAGGTGGCCGACCGGCTCGCGGCCGGCCCGGGGTCGCGCACCTACGGGGTCCCGTCGGTCAAGGCCGCCTGGTACGCCGACGTGCGCCGGGCCGGCGCCATCGGGCGCACCGTGTTCTGGCCGGCCCCGAACGTCGACTCCGGACTGGTCGCCTGGACCCGCCGTGATCCTCCGGTCACGAGCGCCGCCCGGACGCAGGTGTTCCGCGTCGTCGACGCCGCCTTCGCGCAGCGGCGCAAGGCGCTGCGGCCGGCTCTGCGCGGCCTCTTCGGCTCGGCCGAGGCGGCCGAGGCGGCGCTGCAGGCCGCAGGGGTCGATCCGATGCAGCGCGGCGAGCAGCTCGATGTCGCGGCCTTCGCCCGCATCGCCGAACACCTTCCGGAAGGAGCGTCGTGAGCCAGCCCACGAGCCGGCCGCCCGGCCAGCCCGCGAGCCAGCCCGGGGGCCGGCACAGCCTGGGCGTCGCCAGCGTGATCGTGCGCGCCGCCGCCAAGGTGAACCTCCACCTCGGCGTCGGACCGGTCCGCGAGGACGGCTACCACCCGCTGGCCACCGTCTACCAGGCGATCGGCATGTACGACGACGTCACCGTCTCTCCGGCGGACGACTGGCAGCTGCAGGTGCGGGCTCACGAGCGGATCGACGTCACCGAGGTGCCTCTCGACGGGAGCAACCTGGTGATGCGGGCCGGCCGCATGCTGGTCGCCCACCACGGGCTCGACCGGGCAGCCCTGATCGTCATCGACAAGGGCATCCCCGTGGCCGGTGGCCTGGCGGGGGGAAGCGCCGACGCGGCCGCGGCACTGGTGGCCCTGGACCGGCTCTGGAACCTCCAGACCAGCGACGAGGACATGCTCGCCCTCGCCGGGCGGCTCGGCAGCGACGTGCCGTTCGCGCTCCTCGGCGGCACGGCTCGCGGCGACGGCCGAGGCGAGCTCGTCGACCCCGTCGAGGACCGGGGCTCCTGGTGGTGGGTCGTCGTGGAGTCCGACGCCGGGCTCTCCACCGCACGCGTCTACGCCGCCTACGACGAGGTTCGCCCCGATGCCCCGCCGCCCGTCGTACCGGAGGGGCTGATGCGGGCGCTGAGCGCGGGCGACCCCGACGCGCTCGCGGCCTGCCTGGGCAACGACCTGCAGGCTCCGGCGCTGCGACTGCGGCCCGACCTCGCCGAGGTGCTGGACCGGGGAGAGCGCGCCGGCGCGCTGCGCGGCATCGTCTCCGGGTCGGGGCCGACGTGTGTGTTCCTCTGCGCCGACCACGAGAGCGCCCACGGCGTGCGCCAGGCCTTCGAGGAAGCCGGTCACCTGCGCGTCCAGGTGGCCTCCGGCCCGGTCGCCGGAGCGCACGTCGTGGAGTACGGCTGATGGCCGCCTCGAACCGCGCCAACCTGGTCAACCTCGAGCGGGTCACCAAGTCCTACGGCGTGCGGATCCTGCTCGACGAGGTCAGCCTGGGCATCGGGGAGGGCGACCGCGTCGGCATCGTCGGGCGCAACGGCGACGGCAAGACGACCCTGCTGCGCCTCGTCGCGGGACGGGAGGAACCCGACAGCGGCCGGATCTCCCGTGCGCGCGGCCTGCACCTGGGCTACCTGGACCAGCGCGACCTCCTCGACGACACGCACACGGTGCGGGAGGCCGTGCTCGCCGGCACGGCCGACCACGTGTGGGCGGCCGACGCCCGGACGCGGGAGGTCGTCGAGGTGCTCCTGGCCGGCGTCGCCCTGGACCGCACGGTCGCGGGCCTCTCGGGAGGGGAGCGGCGCCGGTGTGCGCTGGCCCGGCTGCTGCTGGAGGAGCACGACCTGCTGATCCTCGACGAGCCCACCAACCACCTCGACGTCGAGGCGGTCGCGTGGCTGGCCGCCCACCTGCGGGGCCGTCCGGGCGCCCTGCTCGTCGTCACCCACGACCGGTGGTTCCTCGACGAGGTCTGCGACACCACCTGGGAGGTGCACCCGGGCGGCAACGGCGCCGGCGTCGTCGACGTGTACGACGGCGGCTACGCGGCGTTCGTGCTCGCCAAGGCGGAGCGCCAGCGACAGGCGGCCGCCTCCGAGGCGCGCCGGCAGAACCTGATCCGCAAGGAGCTGGCCTGGCTGCGCCGCGGTGCGCCGGCGCGGACCTCGAAGCCGAAGTTCCGCATGGACGCCGCGAACGCCCTCATCGAGGACGAGCCGCCGCCGCGCGACCGGCTCGCGCTCGAGTGGTTCGCCACCCAGCGGCTCGGCAAGGACGTGGTCGACCTCGAGGACGTGGACCTCTCCCGAGGCGACCGCCGCCTGCTCGACCACGCCACCTGGCGGCTGGGTCCGGGCGACCGGGTCGGGCTGGTGGGCGTGAACGGCGCCGGCAAGACCTCGGTGCTCAACCTGGTCTCCGGCGCCTTGGAGCCGAGCGCGGGCCGGGTGCGCCGCGGGCGCACCGTCGCGCTGGCGCAGCTCACTCAGGACGTCACCCCGGAGGACCCGGAGGCGCGCGTGCTCGAGACGGTGGAGGGCATCCGCCGGGTGACGCGGAACGCCGGCGGCCAGGACGTCAGTGCCACCGCCCTGCTCGAGCGGTTCGGGTTCACCGGCGACCGGCTGACCGCCCGGCTCGGCGACCTCTCCGGTGGCGAGCGGCGGCGCTTCCAGCTCCTCCGGCTGCTGCTCGGCGAGCCCAACGTGCTGCTCCTCGACGAGCCCACCAACGACCTCGACATCGAGACGCTCACCGTCCTCGAGGACTTCCTGGACTCCTGGCCCGGCACGCTCGTCGTCGTCTCCCACGACCGCTCCTTCCTCGAGCGCGTCACCGACCGGGTGTGGGCGCTGCTCGGCGACGGCCGGGTCTCGATGCTGCCGGGCGGCGTCGAGGAGTACCTCCACCGCCGAGCGGGCGGTTCTGCACCTCCCCAGACCGCCGAGCGGGCGGTTGCGCACGCTCCGGAGGCGCCGAGCGGGCAGTCGCGCACCGCATCGGCCGGCTCCGCGGAGGAGCGAGCGGCCCGGAAGGCCATCGGGAGGATCGACCGCAGGCTGGAGCGGATCGCCGAGCAGGAGGGCGTCTTGCACCAGAAGATGGCCGCGGCGGCGGACGACTACACCGCGCTCGGCGAGCTCGCCGCCCAGTTGGAGGCGCTCACGACGGAGAAGGCGGAGCTCGAGGAGGAGTGGCTGGAGGCGGCGGCACTCCTCGAGTGAGCGGAGCCCTCAGCGGAGAAGGTCGTTCTGCAACGGCGCCATCAGCGCGCGCAGCAACCCCGCGAGCTGCTCGCCCTCGGAGGGGCCCAGCTCTCCGAGCAGCATCCGCTCGCGGTCGAGCAGCGCCTCGAACGCGGCGTCGACCACCCGGCCCCCTTGGGTGGTGAGCCCGACGAGGACGCCGCGACGGTCGGTGGGCGCCGGCGAGCGGACGACGTACCCGCGCTCCTGGAGCCGGTCGACCCGGTTGGTCATCGTGCCGCTGGTCACCAGGGTGTCGCGGATCAGCGCGCCCGGGCTGAGCTGGTACGGCGCTCCCGCGCGCCGCAGCGCCGCCAGAACGTCTAACTCCCAGGACTCGATGCCGTGCTCGGCGAAGGCGTCGCGGCGCGCGAGGTCGAGCCGGCGGCCGAGGCGGCCCAGCCGGCTGAAGACCTCGACCGGGGCCAGGTCGAGGTCGGGACGCTCCCGCCGCCAGGCCGCGACGAGGGCGTCGACCTCGTCGGGTGCTCCACGCTCCACGCCGGGATCGTACCCGTTAAGAATCTTGACATCGAGATAACCCGGGCGGATCCTGGCCCCGAGGGGAGGACCGGTGACCGAGCAGTGGGATCCTGAGCTCTACCTGGCCTACGCCGACGAGCGCGGCCGACCGTTCGTGGAGCTGCTCGCGCGGGTTGCTGCACACCAGCCCGCCACGGTCACCGACCTGGGCTGCGGCCCCGGCAACCTCACGGCGCTGCTCCAGCGCCGCTGGCCGGCCGCCGAGGTGACCGGGGTGGACAGCAGTGCGGCCATGCTCCAGCAGGCCCGCGCCGATCACCCGACGCTGCACTTCGTGCAGGCGGACCTCCGTGACCACCTCGGCGGCGCCGAGCCGGTGGACGTGCTCGTCTCCCACGCCACGCTGCAGTGGGTGCCCGAGCACCGCGCGCTGCTGCCGCGGCTCCTCGCGGGGGTCCGACCGGGCGGGTGGCTCGCGTTCCAGGTGCCGGGGAACTTCGCCGAGCCCAGCCACGCCCTGCGGCGGGCCCTCGCCGCCGAGCCGGCGTACGCGGCGGCCACACGAGGTGTCGCCGAGCCCGTGGCGCACGATGCCGCCACCTATCTCGCCGACCTCCGCGCGCTGGGCTGCGCGGTCGACGCGTGGGAGACGACCTACCTGCACGTTCTCGACCAGGAGCGCTACGGCGAGGATCCGGTGTTCGCGTGGATCAGCGGCACCGGCGCCCGGCCCACCCTGCAGGCGCTCGGTCGGCTCCGCCCGGCGTTCGAGGCGGAGCTCCGCCGCCGTCTGCGCGAGGCCTACCCCGAGGAGGGCGGTGCGGTGGTGTTGCCGTTCCGACGCGTCTTCGTGGTGGCGCGCACGCCGTCCTGACTCACCCCCGCCGCGGCGGCAGCAGGACGTCGACGAGCACGTGCCGCAGTCCCAGCGCGGCCACCGCCAACCAGGCCGCGAGCGCCACCCCCAGCGCGAGCGACCCCACCGTGTCGAGCCACGGCAGGTCCTCGGCGCGCGCGAGGGTCGAGGTCGCCACGGCGTACATCCCGAGCGGGAACACGATCGACCACAGGTCCGCGTGGTAGCCGAACCGCACGCGGTGGGTGACGTGGCGCCACCAGCCCATGCCACACAGTGCGGGAATGAGCCAGCTCGCCACGACCCACGCCAGGAGCGCCACTGTCCCGGCGAGCCGTTGGGCCACGTCCGCGAAGGCGCCGCCCGGGAGTTCCGCGATCCGGGCCGCGGCGAGGGCGGCGATCGCGGCCGCCCCCATCGCGATCCAGTACGGCGGGCGGAGGTCCGCCGGCGTGACCGGGAGGGTCATCAGCCGGACGACCACGAGGACGCCGTCCAGCGCGTAGAGGAAGAGCCCCAGCGCCCAGGCCGCGACGCTGAGCAGCGCCCAGCCCTCGCTCGGCTCGGTCAGGGCCAGCCCGGCGGCCGCGACGGCGACCGACTGCACCCCGACCGACCACATGAACCAGCTGCCGTTGGCCGCCGCGACGATGGGATGCTCCTGCGGGGTGAGCCGCGTCGTCCACGGCAGGGCGTAGCTGCGCACCAGCCAGCACGCGCCCGCGCCCACGACCAGACCGACGGCCACGCTCCGGTGGGTGTCGGCCAGGCGGGCGGCGAGGACGTCGGCGGCCGCGACCAGCGTGTAGAAGCCGAAGCCGCGCTGGGGGTCGGCGAAGTCTCGCTCGAGCGCCTGCGGAAAGGCCGCCAGGCGCCACCCGTTGAGCGCGACCAAGGCGATGAAGGCGACGAGCGCGACGACCAGCAGGGCGCGAGACGTGGTCAGGCGACCCTCGCTGTGAGCGCCGACCGAGAGGATCCCGGTGGCCATCACCATCGCGAAGTAACCGGGGGAGAGATCCCGGAGCGCGGCGTGGATGCGGGCACCGAGGTCAGGCACGTCGGCCAGCCTAGGTCGGGAGGTGTCCGTGTCCCTGCAGCATCGGGGCGGTCTGCAGGCCGGCGAGGCCGTTCCAGGCGAGGTTGACCAGGTGGCTCGCCACCGCCTCCTTCGCCGGCGTCTGGGCCTCCAACCACCATTGCCCGGTCGTGCTCACCATGCCGACGAGCATCTGGGCGTACAGCGGGGCCACGGCCGGCTCGAAGCCGCGGCTGCGGAACTCCTCGACGAGGATGTGCTCGACGCGCGACACCACGTCGCTGAGGATCGAGGTGTAGGAGCCCGCCGTACTGCCCGGGGCGCTGTCGCGGACGAGGATCCGGAACCCGTCGGGGCGCTCCTCGATGTAGTCGAGCAGGGCGACCGCGGCGCGCTCGAGCAACGCCCGCGGGCGGCCGTCGGCGAGGGCCTGGCGGAGCGTGCCCAGCAGCTGCTGGACCTCGCGGTCGACCACGACGGCGTAGAGGCCCTCCTTGCCGCCGAAGTGCTCGTAGACGACGGGCTTGGACACTTCGGCGCGGCTGGCGATCTCCTCGACCGACACCCCGTCGACGCCGCGCTCGGCGAAAGCCCGGCGGGCGATCGTGACCAGCTGCTCCCGGCGCTCGGCAGCGGTCATCCGGCGGGCGGTGCGCCGCGGGGTGGCCGGCGCGGAGCCGGAGGATGCGGTGGTCACCCGCGGCACGGTACCGCCCGTCCCGGGTCGGCTCAGGCCGCGTGCGTGCTGACCAGCCGCTGCTCGATGCGCTCGGCCACCGGCCAGCGCACGTCGTGGACCCAGCCGAGCTTCTCCAGCGACCAGATCAGCCGGGCCGAGCTGTCCACCTGGCCGCGCAGGACGCCGTGCCGCGCGCAGGTGGGGTCGGCGTGGTGGAGGTTGTGCCACGACTCCCCGCCGGAGGGGAGGGCCAGCCACCAGACGTTGGCCGACTTGTCCCGCGACAGGAACGGTCGGGCGCCGAGCGTGTGGCAGATCGAGTTGATCGACCAGGTGACGTGGTGCAGCAGCGCGACGCGCACCAGCGAGCCCCAGAAGAACCCGGTGAGCGCGCCCTGCCAGGACCACGTGAGCAGGAACCCGAGCAGGGCCGGCGTCAGCAGCGAGACCCCCACCCAGAGCGGGAACTGCCGGGAGATGCGGACGATGTCGCGGTCCTTCATCAGGTCCGGGGCGTACTTGCGCTGCGGCGTCTGCTCGCTGTCGAAGAGCCAGCCCATGTGCGCCCAGAGCAGTCCCTTGACCAGCGCGCCGAAGGTGTGGCCGTAGCGCCACGGGCTGTGGGGGTCGCCGTCGCGGTCGGAGAACTTGTGGTGCTTGCGGTGGTCGGCGACCCATCGGACGACCGGTCCCTCGATGGCCATCGACCCGGCGATCGCCAGCGCGTTCTTGACGAACCGGTTCGGCTTGAACGACTTGTGGGTGAACAGCCGGTGGTAGCCGACGGTGACGCCGTGCAGGGTGACGACGTACATCACCGCCATGATCGCCAGATCCGACCAGTGCAGCCAGCCGCC
Source organism: Marmoricola sp. (assembly GCA_051961835.1). Classification (GTDB taxonomy): domain Bacteria; phylum Actinomycetota; class Actinomycetes; order Propionibacteriales; family Nocardioidaceae; genus Marmoricola. The sequence continues at coordinate 12,886 of JBQCCW010000265.1, forward strand.
CCACGCGATCGGCACGGCGGCCACGACGGCGAGGAACGGCACGGCGATGAAGAGGCCGAGCGTGATCTGCTCGAGGCGCGACTGACGATCACCGCCCAGCGTGGCGCGCTCGGGTACGACGGCTGCGGGCGGAGTGGCGGTGGATGCGCTCATCGGGTCCTCGAGAATGTGTTCGGGTCGCTCACCGGACTCCGGGACCGTAACCTACGCTTCCGTAGCCGGCCAAGCGCCGGGCCCGCGCAGGTGCCCGGAAGAATGCGTTCCATGACCCTGTCGTTCTTCCATCCGGCCGCCGGCGACCGGCTCGCGCCGACCCCCGTCGCACAGAGCCTGTGGAGCAGCGGCCAGATGCACGGTGTCGCGGTCAGCGGCGCGCTGGCGCGGTCGCTCGAGGCCGCGGTGCTCGCCCTGGGTCGCCCCGAGCTGCGCTGCGCCCGCTACACCGTGGACCTGTTCCGGGCCGCGGCGATGACCGAGGTGTCGGTGCGCGCCACGGTCGTGCGCGAAGGCCCTCGCCTCTGCCTCGTCGATGCCGAGCTCGAGCAGGACGGCGTACGGCGGGCGCGGGCGAGCGCGGTCTTCCTCGCGCCGGGCGAGACGCCCGACGGTGCGGTGTGGGCGCCCTCGACGCAGCCCGAGGTGCCCCCGGAGGACCTGGTGCCGCCGAGCGAGGATCCCCGGCCGCCGGTGTTCTACAGCGAGGAGGTCGGTTGGGCCACAGCGTTCACCGCCCACCAGAACGGATCGCGCAAGAAGGTCTGGCACACCGCCGTGCCCGTGGTCGAGGGGGAGCGGCCGAGCCCGTTCGTGGCGGTGGCGTCGATCGCCGACGCGACGAGCATGGTGACGAACTGGGGCAGCAACGGTGTGGAGTACATCAACAGCGACATCACCTTGGCGCTCGCCCGGGCGCCGCAGGGGGTCGAGATCGGCCTGGCGGCCATCGACCGGGTCGAGCACGAGGGCATCGCGGTCGGCACCGCTCAGGTCTACGACCGACTGGGGCCGCTCGGCACCTCGGTCGTCTCCGCGCTCGCCAACGCCCGCCGTACCGTCGACCTCGAGAAGCACGACTTGGGCGCCCGCTCCACCGAAGGCGCCTGACCTTCTCCCGCCCACTTCCCGCTCCCGCCCTCGCGAGTTGCGCCCCGTGGCCCGCCGAGTTGCGCCCCGTGGCCGCGCGAGTGCCGCCGGGGTGCCGGTGCCCAGTAGCCTGAGCCCTGCTTTCCCCGGTTGGTCTGCCGGCAGGGCCCGCCTGACTTTGAATCAGGATTAGCGACGCAGGTTCGACTCCTGCCCGGGGAGCCATCCGGCCACCACGGCCGACTCGCGCGGCCAGAACCCGCAACTCGCGCGGCCACAAGCCGCAACTCGCGCGGCCAGAACCCGCAACTCGGCGGGGAGGGGAGGGGAGAGGAGGGGGTTGGTTACCGTGGCGGGGTGCCGACGCAGAGCTCCGACCTGACCGTGATCGTCCTGGCCGCCGGCGGTGGCACGCGGATGAAGTCCAAGACGATGAAGGTGCTGCATCCCCTCGCCGGCCGCAGCATGATCGGTCACGTGCTCGCCGCCGTCCAGGTGCTCGAGCCGACGCGGGTGGTCGCCGTCGTGGGGCATCAGCGGGAGCAGGTCGGCCCGCACATCCAGGAGCTGATGCCCGAGGCGGTGCTCGCCGTACAGGAGACGCAGGAGGGTACGGCGCACGCCGTCCGCGTCGCCTGGGAGGCGCTCGGCCACGACCAGCGCACCGGCACCGTTCTCGTGGCCTACGGCGACACGCCGCTGCTCGAGGGCGAGAGCCTGCGCCAGTTCCTCAACGCCCACGCCGGCCGCGGGGACGCGATGAGCATCCTCTCCGGTCGGGTCGCCGACCCGTTCGGCTACGGCCGGGTCGTCCGGGACGCAGACGGCGGGGTCGCCGCGATCGTCGAGGAGAAGGACGCCACCGCCGA
>JBQCCW010000266.1:0-2018 GCA_051961835.1 Marmoricola sp.
GAAGATCGCGAGGGCGGCGAGGTTGGTGGCGCAGTTGGCCAGCCGCGCCTTCGCCGATGCCTCGAGGAAGCTGTAGCCCAGCAGCCCGACGAGGGTGAAGACGAAGAAGGACCCGGTGCCGGGTCCCAGCGCGCCGTCGTAGCAGCCGATGACCAGCCCGGTGAGCGTCGCCGCGACCCGGTGGCGGCGACCCGAGAACCGCAGCTCGGTGAGGGCACCGATCTCGGGTCGCAGCACGACGTAGGCCCCGACGACGACGAGCACCACCAGCACCAGCGGGTCGAAGACCGCCGAGGAGAGGTGGCTGGCCAGCAGCGCACCCCCGGCCGAGCCGATGAAGGCCCACGCCATCAGCGGCAGGAACGTCGCCGGGTCGGGACCCACCCGGCGGTAGTAGGTGGCCGCGCTGACCGTCGTACCGCACAGCGAGGCGAGCTTGTTGGTGGCGAGCAGGTGCACGGGGGCGTAGCCCGGCAGGCCGAGGACCAGGGCGGGGAGCTGGATCAGGCCGCCGCCCCCCACCACCGCGTCGACGAACCCGGCGGTCAGGGCCGCCAGGGCGAGCAGCGCCTCGACGGTGGTGGACGGGTCGGACACGCGGCGATGCTAGTGAGCGGGCCCGGCAATCCGGTGGCCGGTGGCTGCGTCGAGGGCGGAGAATCACCGGCGTGCACATGCCCCCGACGCGGCCGACCGCCGCGCCCGCGCTCGTCGTCGTCGCCCTGCTGGTGGTCTACGTCGTGTGGGGGTCGACCTACCTGGCGATCAGGGTGACCGTCGAGCAGGCTCCGCCGCAGCTGGGGATGGGGTCGCGCTACGTCGTCGCCGGCGTCCTGCTGGGGTTGCTGCTGTCCCTGCGGGGCGGGTTGCGCCGCCTCCGGGTCACCCGGCGCGAGCTGGCCGGGTGCGCCTTCATGGGACTGATGCTGCCGGTGCTCGGCAACGGCCTGGTCGCCCTGGGCGAGAGCCGCGGTACGCCGTCCGGCGTGGCCGCCGTGCTCGTCGCGCTGTCGCCGCTGATGATCGCGGTCTTCCGGGCCTGCGCGGGCGACCGGCCGCGCGCCTGGTCGGCCGTCGGCGTCGTGATCGGCCTGCTGGGGGTGGCGTGGCTGGTGCTCGTCGGTCGTGGCCAGGGCGACGTGCCGCTCGGGCCGAGCATCACGGTGCTGATCGCCTCCACGTGCTGGGCGTTCGGGTCGTGGTGGCAGCCCCGGCTGAGCCTGCCGCGCGACGCGTTCGTGATGACCGTGCACGAGATGTGGACCGGCGGCGCGATGCTCCTCGTGCTCGGCGTGCTGCGCGGGGAGCACCTACGGCCCGGCTCCTACGACGCCCACACCTGGTGGGCCTGGGCCTACCTGGTGGTGATCGGGTCGAGGGTCGCCTTCACCGCCTATGTGTGGCTACTCGCCAACGCGCCGATCTCGCTGGTCGCGACCTACGCCTACGTCAACCCGGTGGTGGCGGTCGCCCTCGGGGCGGTGCTGCTCGACGAGCCGGTCACCTCCGCGGTGCTCGTCGGCAGCACGCTGATCGTGCTCGGGGTCGCCACCGTCATCACCGTCGAGCGCCCGCGCAGGGTGGGCGTCGACGAGCAGCCGACGATCAGCTGAGCCGGTCCGCCACCCGGGCCAGGAGCGCCTGCGCGTCGTGCGGCGCGTAGCCCTTGACGTCGTTGTCGAAGTAGACGAACACGTCCTGCCCGGCGCCGGCCCACCGCGCGCAGCACTCCGCCCAGGTGTCGAGCGCGTCGGCGGAGTAGCCACTGGTGTAGAGCTCGGCATCGCCGTGCAGCCGCAGGTAGCGGAACCCCGCGGTGTCGGCCTCGACCTTCGGCCAGCGCCCGGCGGTGTCGGCCAGCACGCAGGCGACGTCGTGCTCGCGCAGCACCGCGAGTGCCTCCGCGGTGGCGAACGAGGGGTGCCGGAACTCCAGGGCGTGGCGCACCGGCCGGTCCGGGCCGGGCTCGAGGAAGACCCGGTCGCCGGAGAGCTTGGCGTCATGCCGGGCACCGACCG
>JBQCCW010000267.1:0-16037 GCA_051961835.1 Marmoricola sp.
TGTTCATGCTCTCCCTGTCCCGGGGCGGCCCCACGATCTGGCTGAGCAAGGAGGACGCCGCGAAGATCGGCGTCCACGACAACGACTGGATCGAGGCCGTCAACCGCAACGGCGTGGTCGCCGCCCGGGCGATCGTCTCCCACCGGATGCCGGAGGGGACCGTGTACATGTACCACGCCCAGGACCGGCTCATCGACGTGCCGATCGCCGAGACGAGCGGCAAGCGCGGCGGCATCCACAACTCCCTGACCCGGCTGCTGGTCAAGCCCAGCCACCTCATCGGCGGCTACGCCCAGCTGGCCTACGCCTTCAACTACCTGGGCCCGACGGGCAACCAGCGCGACGAGGTGACCGTGATCCGCAAGCGTTCGCAGGAGGTGACCTACTGATGAAGGTCATGGCCCAGATGGCGATGGTGATGAACCTCGACAAGTGCATCGGGTGCCACACCTGCTCGGTCACCTGCAAGCAGGCGTGGACCAACCGGTCCGGCACCGAGTACGTGTGGTTCAACAACGTCGAGACCCGTCCGGGGCAGGGCTACCCGCGCCGCTACGAGGACCAGGAGGAGTGGCAGGGCGGCTGGACGCTCAACAAGCGCGGGCGCCTGCAGCTCAAGGCCGGCAACCGGTTCAAGAAGCTGCTCACGATCTTCTCCAACCCCAAGCTGCCCAACATCAACGACTACTACGAGCCGTGGACCTACGACTACGCCACGCTCACCGATGCACCCGCGCAGGAGCACACGCCGGTGGCGCGCCCGAAGTCGCTGCTGACCGGCAAGGACACCTCGATCGAGTGGTCGGCCAACTGGGACGACGACCTCGGGGGTTCGGCGGCCACCTATGACAAGGACGTCGTGCTGCAGAAGGTGTCGACGGAGGTGAAGCGCTCCTTCGAGGAGACCTTCATGTTCTACCTGCCGCGCATCTGCGAGCACTGCCTCAACCCGTCGTGCGCCGCGAGCTGCCCCAGCGGCGCGATCTACAAGCGCTCCGAGGACGGCATCGTGCTGGTCGACCAGGACCGCTGCCGCGGCTGGCGCATGTGCGTCTCGGGCTGCCCCTACAAGAAGGTCTACTTCAACCACCGCACCGGCAAGGCCGAGAAGTGCACGTTCTGCTTCCCGCGCATCGAGGTCGGCATCCCGACGGTGTGCTCGGAGACCTGCGTGGGCCGGCTGCGCTACATCGGCCTGGTGCTCTACGACGCCGACAAGGTCCTCGAGGCGGCGGCGACGCCGGACGACCAGGACCTCTACGAGGCCCAGCGCGCGGTGTTCCTCGACCCCGAGGACCCCGAGGTACGCCGCGCGGCGGAGCGGGACGGTATCCCGCACGACTGGATCGAGGCGGCACGCCGCTCGCCGATCCACGCGCTGATCAACACCTACAAGGTGGCGCTGCCGCTGCACCCGGAGTACCGCACCATGCCGATGGTCTGGTACATCCCGCCGCTCTCCCCCGTCGTGGACGCGGTCCGCGACACCGGTGAGGACGCCGAGGGCCGCGACAATCTGTTCGCCGCGATCGACTCGCTGCGCATCCCGGTGGAGTACCTCGCCGAGCTGTTCACCGCGGGGGACACGGCCGTCGTGGACGGGGTGCTGCGCAAGCTGGCCGCGATGCGCTCCTACATGCGCGACATCAACATGGGCCGCGAGCCCGACGGCTCGATCCCCGCCTCGGTGGGGATGAGCGAGGAGCACATGTACGAGATGTACCGGCTGCTCGCGCTCGCGAAGTACGACGAGCGCTACGTCATCCCACCCGCCCACGCCGAGCAGGCACACTCCCTGGAGGAGCTCGTCACCGACTGCCCGGTCGACACAGCGTTGTCCTCGAGCGGCGGGGCGGGCATGGGCGGCTGGGGACCCTTCGGCGAGGGATCGGGCGGCACGTCGCCGATCGCGGTGGAGAACTTCCACATGCTGCAGAACAGGCAGCTCTCCGACAGTCTCTCGGGGCCGGCGAACAAGACCTCTCGCGTCAACCTGCTCAACTGGGACGGCAAGGGCAGCCCGCAGGGCCTGTTCCCACCTCCCGCCGACGGGCCGCAGCCTGTCGCGGAGTCGACCGACGCCGGCACGCCGATCACCGACGGCGGCGAGACCCCGCCCGGCGGGATGGGCGGCCTCACCGGAGGGGCCGAGCTGAAGTGAGCAAGCACCCGGACCCGGCGCACCCCGCGGAGACGGTGTCGGTGGTGTTCCAGACGGCGTCGTTGCTGCTGGGCTATCCCGACGAGCGGCTGCTCGCCGACCTGCCCTTGCTCGGTCACGCGGCCTCCGGCCTGCCCGAGCCGCTGGGAGCTCCCCTGGCAGGCACCGTGGAGGCCCTGGCGACGACGCCGCTCGACCAGCTGCAGGCCGATTACGTGACGACGTTCGACTCCCGGCGCCGGACCAATCTGTTCCTGACCTACTTCGCCCACGGCGACACCCGGAAGCGCGGGCTGGCGCTGCTGCGGTTCAAGCAGACCTACCTGTGCAGCGGCTTCGTCCTGGACGCCGACGCCGCGACCGGCGGGGAGCTGCCCGACCACCTCTGCGTCGTGCTGGAGTACGCCGGATGCGTCGACCAGCCCCTCGGGTGGAAGCTGCTGCTGGACCACCGGGCCGGGCTCGAGCTGCTCCGGATGGCGCTGACCGACGACGGGTCCCGCTGGGCGGGCGCGGTCCAGGCGGTGTGCGCGACCCTGCCGCCCCTCCGGGGCGAGGAGCGCGACGCCGTCCGCAAGCTCGCGGCCGAGGGACCGCCGGCCGAGGAGGTCGGCATGACGCCGTACGGCACCCCCGCCTTCGACGCCGTTCTCACCCCGACCGCCGAAGGAGCATGTTCGTGAAGATCCTGCTGTGGGTGATCGTTCCCTACGTCTGCTTCACCGTGTTCGTGGTCGGTCACTGGTGGCGCTACAACTACGACAAGTTCGGCTGGACCACTCGGTCCTCCCAGCTCTACGAGAGCAAGCTGCTGCGTCTGGGCTCCCCGCTGTTCCACTTCGGCATGCTGGGCGTCGTCGGCGGCCACATCATCGGCCTGCTGATCCCGGAGTCCTGGACCGAGGCGATCGGGCTCTCGGAGACGGGATATCACTGGCTCGCCGTGATCGGCGGCCTGGCGTCGGGCTTCGCGGTCGTCATCGGCATGGCGATCCTCGTCTACCGCCGGCGTACGACGGGACCGGTGTTCTCGGCGACCACGCCGATGGACAAGGTGATGTACCTCTTCCTGGGAGCGGTCGTGCTGCTGGGCATGTGGAACACCGTCGCCTCCAGCGTCTTCGGGCTCGGCGGCGTCGGCGGCGCCGCCTATGACTACCGGCTGGGAGTCTCGGAGTGGTTCCGCAGCCTCTTCGCGCTCTCCCCGGACACCGCCAAGATGGCGGCCGCTCCGCTCGGCTTCCAGGCCCATGCCCTGCTGGCCTGCCTGCTGTTCGCGCTGTGGCCGTTCACCCGTCTCGTGCACGTGTTCAGCGCTCCGGTCGGCTACGTCACCCGGCCCTACATCGTCTACCGCAGTCGCGACACCGCGTCACTGGCCGGCAACCGTCCCGAGCGGCGGGGCTGGGAGCAGGTCGGCGCGGGCGATCGATGAGGCGCCGGGGCGATGTGTGAGTACTGCGGATGCCGGCAGGTGACGCCGCTGGCCGAGCTGATGGACGAGCACCTCGCGCTGCTCGACCTGGCCGGGCAGGTGCGCCGCGAGCTCGTGCAGGGCCGACGCGCGCAGGCGCTGGAGGTCCTCGCCGACGTCGGCCGGCTGCTGGACCGCCACGCCCGCCGGGAGGAGGACGGCGTCTTCACCGCGCTGCGGGACAGTGGCGACTTCGTCGACGAGGTCGACCAGCTCACCGGCGAGCACGGCGACTTCCACGAGCGGATCGCCGCCCTCACGCCTGACTCGGAGGACCTCAAGGAGCGGGTCGACGCGCTTCTCGGCGAGCTGAGCGATCACATCGACCGCGAGGATCTGGGCATCTTCCCGGTCAGCGTGGTGACGCTCGGGTCGCGCGGGTGGGAGCAGGTCGACGCGGTCCATGCCGCGCAGCCGAGCTTCCTCGCCGAGGCCCGCTGAGCGAACCGCCCGAGGGCTCAGCCGGTGCGCCGCGCGGCCCACTCGCGGAGCCGGTCGATCCGCTCGGTGAGCTGCTGTGCGGTGGCCGTCGCGGCCGGCGGTCCGCCGCACTCCTTGCGCAGTGCCGCATGGGTGACGCCGTGCGGCTGCCCGGTCCGGTGGTGCCAGGCGGCGACCAACCCGTTGAGCTCGCGGCGCAGCAGGCTGCGCTGCTCGTGGGTGGCGAGCTCCTGGGGCTCGGGGACCGGCGCCGGTCGGCTCCGGGCACGGTCCGCCTGGCGCTGCCGGAGCAGGTCGCGCACCTGGTCGGCCTCGAGCAGGCCGGGGATGCCGAGGAAGTCCATCTCCTCCTCCGACCCCACGTGGACCTCGCCGGCGTGGCCGAACTCCGCACCGTCGTAGAGCACCCGGTCGAAGGTCGCCTCCGAGCCGAGCGCCTCGAACGGCAGCTGGGTCTCGTCGGCCGAGGCCGCTTCGCCCTGTTGGGCCTGGCGGAGCAGGTCGTCCTCGGCGGCGAAGATGTCCGCGTCGTCGGTCACCTTGCGCCCGAGGACATGGTCGCGCTCGACCTCCATCTCCGAGGCCAGGCCGAGCAGCAGCGGCACCGAGGGCAGGAAGATCGAGGCGGTCTCCCCGCGCCGCCGAGCACGGACGAAGCGGCCGATCGCCTGGGCGAAGAACAGCGGCGTGGACGTGGTCGTGGCGTAGACCCCGACCGCGAGCCTCGGGACGTCCACGCCCTCGGAGACCATCCTCACCGCGACCATCCAGCGATCGTCGCCGGCGGAGAAGCGCGCGATCCGCTTCGAGGCCTCCTTCTCGTCGCTGAGCACGACGGCCGGCTTCTCGCCGCAGATGGTGTGCAGCACCCGGGCGTACGCGCGAGCGGACTCCTGGTCGGTCGCGATGACGAGCCCGCCCGCGTCCGGGACGTGGCGGCGGACCTCGGTGAGCCGGCGGTCCGCTGCCTCCAGCACCGCCGGCACCCACGACCCGCCCGGGTCGAGTGCCGTGCGCAGTGCCTGCGCCGTCATGTCCTTGGTGAGCGGCTCCCCGAGGCGAGCGGCGACCTCGTCCCCGGCCCGCGTGCGCCACTGCATGGTGCCGCTGTAGGCGAGGAAGAGCACGGGGCGGACCACGTGGTCGCCCAGCGCCTCGGCGTAGCCGTAGCTGAAGTCGGCGACGCTGCGCGGAATGCCATCGGGTCCGGGGGCGTAGGTGACGAACGGAATCGGGTTGATGTCGGAGCGGAACGGCGTGCCGGTGAGGCACAGTCGCCGGCGCGCCGGCTCGAACGCCTCGCGGACGGCCTCGCCCCAGGAGAGCGCGTCGCCGGCGTGGTGGACCTCGTCGAGGATCACCAGGGTGCGGGAGCGTTCGGTCCGAATCCGGTGCGCCAGCGGGTTGCTCGCCACGCCGGCGTAGGTGACGGCGATCCCGACGAAGTCCTTGCCGCTCGGAGCCGAGGGCGAGTACGCCGGGTCGAGCGGGATCCCCACGCGGGCGGCGGCCTCGGCCCACTGGGTCTTCAGGTGCTCGGTGGGCGCGACGACGGTGATCTTGTCGACCACGCGTCGACCCAGGAGCTCGGAGGCCAGGGTCAGGGCGAACGTCGTCTTGCCGGCTCCGGGGGTGGCGACGGCGAGGAAGTCGCGCGGGTTCCGCTCGAAGTAGGCCGACAACGCGGCGCTCTGCCAGGCGCGCAACCGGCCCGCCGTACCCCACGCGGCGCGGTCGGGATAGGCAGGCGAGAGCGGCAGCCGGGGCTCGTCACTCATCGTGTCTGCCGACGGTCGGACGCAGCGGTCACGCGTCCTCGCCGTCGCGCAGGCTCTCCCAGATCTCCTTGCACTCCGGGCAGACCGGGAAGCGCTCGGGGTCGCGGCTGGGCACCCACACCTTGCCGCAGAGGGCGATCACCGGCGTGCCGTTGACCATCGCCTCCATCAGCTTGTCCTTGGGCACATAGTGCGAGAACCGCTCGTGGTCTCCGTCCTCGGTCGGCACCACCCGCTCGTCGACGCGCGTGTCCTCGAGGACACCGGTCCCGAAGCCTGCCTGTCGCGTCGTCACCGGGTCATCGTACCCGCCGCAGGGCCGGTTGCTCGGGCAGTCGCTCAGTTGCAGGAGGGGTCGAGCGGCATCGTCAGGAGCATGGACAGCGGGCCTCGCTGGCGTCGCAGCACCCGGCTCCAGAGCCGCTCGGGATCGGCCTCCCACAGGTCGTCGGGCGCGGAGGGGACGACGTACCACGCGCCCTCGGCGATCTCCGCCCCCAGCTGTCCCTCGCCCCACCCGCTGTACCCGGCGTAGATCCGCACCGCGGCATAGCCGTCCCAGGGCGCGTCGAGATCGACCACCCCGGTGCGTCCGAACGTCGGCCGGAACGCGGCTCCCGGTCCGCCGTCGCGTCCCGGCGGAAGGGCTGCGACGCCGAGGGCGCCCTCGGGCTCGACCGGTCCCCCGCTGTAGAGGACCCGGGGCGCACAGACCAGACCGCTCCAGTCCGCGAGCAGCCCGGCGACGGGGACGCCGGAGGGGCGGTTGAGGGTGACGCCGAGCGCGCCGCTCTCCTCGACGTCGAGGAGCAGCACGAGCGCGCGGGCGAAGGGGGACCCCTCGAGCTCGGCCGAGGCGATCAGCAGGGAGCCGGCTCGCGGCTCCGGGCTGGATGCGCTCACGGTGCCATCGTGGCACGTCCTGCTGCTGCCCGCCCCGGTGCGGCGGCACCCCGGGCGCGGATCCGGGAGGGGGAGGTCGCGGGGGGAGCCGCGCGGATCCGAGCCTGGGGTGCTGGTCTGCTCAGGCGGCGAGGACCGCCCGGATGCGCTGGACGAGGCTGGCCGTCTCCGCGACGTGCGCGGCGGCGGGAGCCGGCATCACGTCGGCGAGCGAGGGCTCGAGCTCGAGGCTGCGAGCGTGCTCCTCCAGCCGGCGACCGGCCAGTGCCGCGGCGCGGCTCTCGTCGTTGGCCAGGCCTGCGGCCTGCGCCAGCCGGATCCACTCCCGCTCCTGAGCCCGCCGGAGCGCCTGCGCCATCGATGCGTCCCCGGGAGCGGCGATGGCCCGGTCGATCACCGCGCGCACGCCCGGCATGTCGTCGCGGGTACGGCGCCATGCCCGCGCCACCGCGTGCTCGAGGTCGAGCGGCTCCAGCATCAGGGCCCGCTCGATGTTGCCCGACAGGCGGGCATGCCAGCGCAGCAGCAAGGCGGCCAAGAGATCGAGGTCGTCGGCGAAGTGCTCCGCGACGCCCGGAACGTCGGTGGGGAGGACGCCGTCGCAGCGGGCGTCTGCGGTCTCGACGACCGCGCGAAGGACATCGCCGCGTCGGTGGAAAGCGCTCCAGGTCATGGTCGCCTGTTCCTTTCGGTTCGCATACCGCGAGTACGTACTTTCAGTATGGGAAGCGGGTGCCCGACCGTTCAAATGCGACACCGGTGACCTGCGCCACGTGCGGCCGCCCCTCCCCGGCGCGCGTCTCCTAGGCTGAGCCCATGACGCGCCGGGCCCGGGACGAGCCGACGACGAGCCGTTCCTCGGCGGAGAAGATCCTCACCGGGCTCGCCAAGCCGGGCCGCCGCGCACAGTACTCCGCGTCCACGCGCAAGACGCTCATCGAGGTGGCCACCCGGCTCTTCACCAGCCAGGGGTACGCCGGCACGAGCCTCGACGCGATCGTCGCGGGCGCCGAGGTGACCAAGGGAGCGCTCTACCACCACTTCAGCGGCAAGCAGGCGGTCTTCGAGTCGGTGTTCGAGAAGATCGAGAGCGACGCCTCGGCCCGCATCAAGCGGGCTCTCCGCGGGTCCCGCGACCCCTGGGAGAAGGCGGCCATCGGGCTCCGGTCGTTCCTCGAGGTCGTCCAGGACCCGGCGTACCAGCGCGTGGTCATCCAGGAGGGCCCCGCGGTCCTCGGCTACGAGCGGTTCCGTGAGCAGGAGGAGCGCTCGAGCTTCGGCCTGGTCCAGGACATCGTCCGCACGGTGCTGTCGTCCTCGACCTACGACTTGAGCGAGGAGATGGTCGAGACCTTCAGCCGGATCTTCTTCGGCGCGATGTCGGCCGCCGGGGAGGCGGTCTCCTCGGCGACCGACCCGCGTGCCGCCGTGGCTCGGGTGGAGGCGGCGCTCGGCTTCATCATCGCCGGCCTGCGCTCGTTGGCCGACCAGGGAGTCTCGCTCGCGGACCCCGCGGAGAGCCTCCCGCCGCTCGACGGCGACACGAACGGCGGCCAGAACGGCGGGGCCGCCGCGGAGTGATCCGCGGCGGCCGCGACCGAGAGCCTGCCGAGCTCACTTCGCGGTGAACGAGACGTTCCCACCGTCCTGGTCGCGCGGGCAGAGCTCGATCCACACGTGCCCGGCCGGGATCTTCAGCGCCCCGGCCTTCGTGCTCAGCTCCAGGGCGCTGTCCAGGCTGTCCTTGTGCCAGCGGCCGCGCTCCACCGTGCCGCCATGGAACACCAGGAGGTCGCCGGTGCCCTTGAAGATCGTCTCCGGCACGTGGTTGCCGGCCGGGTCCAGGTAGCCCGCGTCGCCTTCGCGGACGCGGAGCACCAGAACGGTGTCGGGCGTGAACCGGTCGTTGGCCGGCGCGTAGGAGTTCGTGTTGGCGTAGTGCTTGCCGGTCCAGGCCCACTGGGTGGTGTGGCCGGCGCTGAACCGGACCGCGATCTGGCGAGCCCGGGACACCCCGGAGAAGTCCTTCTCGGTCCCCCACGGCAGGTAGCTCGCCGGCACCACCGGCTTCTTCTTGATGCTCGCGGCCAGGTCGTTGAGGTGCAGCATCAGGTTGTACGGCGCGGCTGAGCTGTCCCGGAAGTAGCCGGGACCGCCGGTGTAGTAGGTGACGTGGGCCTGCTGCAGCCGCCGGAGCGTCGGCGGGGCGGCGCCGCTGGCCACCAGCACCGCGTGCAGGGGCTTGACGATGCCGATGTCGGAGGCCCGCATCGAGCGGATGGGCCCGACCAGGCTCGGGGTGTGCTGGAAGTAGAACGCGGCCAGGCGGGTGATGCCGCCCTCGACGAGCTCCTCGCTCACCATGTCGGCCTTGGAGAGCCCGACCTGGGGATAGCTCTCGGCGGTGTTGGGGATCTTCACCGCGAGCACCGGATGCTTCGGCGTGGCGCCGTGCACGGGCAGGCCGGTGAGCGGCCACACCGCGGCGAGAGTCGTCCCGCCCTGGCTGGGCTGGGACGACGGGGTGGTGCTGCCGGCACTGGGTGCGCTGCTCGAGCCGCCGCAGCCGGCGGCCGTGGCGCCGAGGGCCAGCGCGACCGCGGCCGCGGCGACGGGCCGCAGGACGCGGGGGGATGGTGCTCGTCGGTTCATGGGGTCAAGCTGGCGGGAGCGGTTTCCCCGATCCGGGGAACCCGCTCCGTGTTGTGGCACGTGTCACGCCGCGAGCGTGCCGGTTTCACGCGCCGTCGGCGCGTCAAACCGGTGCGATCGCAAGGCCGACGAGCGAAGGCGTGCTTGGAGCGAAGCGGCACTCCGAGCGAGGAGAACGCCGCGAGCGTGCCGGTTTCACGCGCCGGATCAGATCTTGGCGCCGCCGTCGACGTACAGGGTCTGGCCGGTGATGTAGGAGGCCTCGTCGCTGCACAGGAAGGCGGCCGCGGCGGCGATGTCGGCCGGGTAGCCGACGCGCTTGATCGGGTTGGCCTCGGCGCTCATCTTGCGGAACTCGTCGATGTCGACGTTGAGCCGGCGTGCGGTGTCGTCGGTCATCTCGGTGACGATGAATCCCGGAGCGATCGCGTTGACGTTGATGCCGTACCGGCCCAGCTCGAGGGCCAGGGTGCGGGTGAACCCCTGGACGCCGGCCTTCGCCGCGGCGTAATTCGCCTGCCCGCGGTTGCCGTTGGCCGAGACACTGGAGAGGTTGAGGATCTTGCCGTACTTCTGCGCCACGAAGGTCTTCTGAGCGGCGCGCGACATCAGGAAGGCGCCCCGCAGGTGCACGCCCATCACGGAGTCCCAGTCCTCGACGGTCATCTTGAACAGCAGGTTGTCGCGGGTGATCCCGGCGTTGTTGACCAGCACGTGCAGGCCGCCGAGCTCCTCGACGACCCGGGCGACGGCGGCGTCGACCGACGCCTCGTCGCTGACGTTGCACCCCACACCGATCGCCTTGGTCGCGCCGAGGTCCGCGGCGGTGGCGGCGGCCTGGTCCTCGTCGAGGTCGAGGATCGCGACCGCTGCGCCCTCTTCGGCGAACCGCTTGGCGGTCCCGGCCCCGATCCCGCGTGCTGCCCCGGTGACGATCGCCACCCGTCCGTCGTACCGACCCATGATGTCCTCCTGCTCGGCCGCGGCGACGTGCCGCGCCCGGTCCGTTTGTCCGTCGGCGGTCACTCTAGGGCGGCGCTGAGCCGCTCGGCGTAGGCGGTCCGCTCGGCATCGTCGGCGTAGGTGGTGCGAGGCCAGAAGAACCCGCGCAGGCCGTCGCCCTTGGTCCGCGGCACCACGTGGAGGTGCAGGTGCGGCACGCTCTGGGAGACGACGTTGTTCACCGCCATGAACGAGCCCTGGGAGCCGAGGCCCTCGACCATGGCGGTGGCCAGCCGTTGACGGGCGGCGAGGAAGGGGTCGCGGAGCGAGGAGGGAAGCTCCGGCAGCGTCGGGACGTGCCGGCGCGGCACGAGCAGGGTGTGCCCCTTGAAGACCGGGCGCACGTCGAGGAAGGCGACCAGCTCGTCGTCCTCCCACACGCGGGCGGCCTCCACCTCGCCGGCGGCGATCGCGCAGAACAGGCAGCTGGGCATGACCGGCAGCGTAGGCGTCCGGCTCAGTGCAGGGTGGCGTACCAGGCGTGTGCCCGACGGCCGGCGAGCACCGCGCGCTCCCAGGCGACGCCGGCGGCGAGCAGGACCGCCCCGGCGAGGCCCATGGTGAGCCACCCCGGGACGTAGGCGATGAGCGGCCCACCCTGGGTGACCGCGACCAGCGCGAGCACCACCGCTCCGACGGTGACCGGGGCGCGCCACATCCGCGACAGCCCCGTGAGGAGGGCGGCGAGGGCGAGGGCGGTGACCACGGCAAGGCGCACTGCGTCCCCGTCGTCGACCGCGGTCACCGCCGACGGGAGGAGCGCCACCCACAGGGCGGGGGCCACCGTCAGGGTTGTGGGCAGTCGACGGTCCCGGTGCCACTGGACGAAGCCCACCGCGGCGAGCAGCCCTGCCAACGGCAGGGAGTACGCCTCGACGACGTCCACGTCGGAGGTCGCCAGCCAGGTGTCCATCCCCGCCGAGACGAGACCGGATCCGAGGTAGGCGAACGGCAGCCGGGCCGGGAGGGCGGCGTACCCGAGCACGGCGATCCCGAGCAGGACGAGCACCGCGGCGGCGCGCTCGGCGGAGGTGTCGGCCGCCGAGACGACCGCGACGACGCCGTAGACCGCCGTCGCGGCCAGCGCGGTCTCCTCGACGCGCCGTCCCACCGGGAGCGTGGTGCCGCTTCCGGCGCAGATGCCGGCGAGGCCCACCTCGGCCAGGGCGAGCGCCGCCGTCGTCACCGTCCACGCGCCGGCCGGCGCCGCGAGCAGCGCGGTGACCGCGGTGATCAGCAGGGCGACCTGGGCGAGCGCGACCGCGGGCCAGGTGCGGGCGCGGGCCGCGACCGACGCAGTGGAGACGAGACCCGCGAGGGCCGGGACGAGCATGATGAGGACGTCGCGCCCGTCGAGGGGCGGCACCGAGGAGGGTCGCGGCTCGCGGAGCAGTGCGTGCAGGCTCGGCTCGGCGGCGGTGCGGAGCACGGCGACCGCGGCGTAGGCCGTCGCGACGACGGCCAGCGCGGGCACGGTGAGGAGGCTTCGGACGAGGGCGGCGGCCGCTGCGAGGACGGCGATCGCGGCCAGGACGCCGACGGGCGCGTCCATGAGCGGCACACCGGCGGCGACGGCGGCGATCAGGCCGGCGCCGAGGTACGCCGCCCTGGGGAGCCGACTCCGCGACCGTCCCCGTTCGAGCAGAAGCGCCGCCGCGAGGCCGGCGGCGAGCACGGCGGCCGCGCCCCACCGGTCCGGGAGCGCGCGGTCAGGGTCGTAGCCGAGGACCGCGCCGCCGACCACGAAGCCCACCCCGGCCAGCACCGCGGCGAGAAGCGCCGGCGCGGACGCCACGTGACGGGGCCGGGGGAGCCACCGCGCGGCAGCGAACGCGACGGCCGCGTCGAGGAGGGCGACCACCCCGAGTCCGGCAAGCAGCACGTCGCCGTGCAGGCGGAGCACCGAGAGCAGGCACCACGGCACGAGCGCCGCCATCGCGGTCGCGGCCGGCCGGTAGGTGCGGACCTGCGCGACACCGTCGGCCCGGCTGCTTCGCACCCACCGGTCCGCGAACAGCAACAGCACGGCGAGCAGCGGCGCGACCACGGCGCCGTACACGTCGAGGTCGACGGCGTCGAGGCCGGCGAGGCCGAGGTCGTGCGCCGCCCAGGCGTCGATGAGCAGCAGGCCGGTCGTCAGCACCGCCCCGGTCTCCGCCGCAGCCGGGAGCTCCCGGGCAGCCGCCCAGCGGGCGCCGGCGGCGGCCCCCAGGGTGAGCGCCAGCATGATCACCGCCTGGCCGACGAGGCCGACCACGATCCAGACGACGACGAGGAAGAACGAGGCGGCGGCGAGCAGCAACAGGGCGCCGAGCCCGAGCAGGAGCTGCTGGCCCGAGACGATCCGACGAGACGTCACGGCAGACGGGGCCCCCGCGCCGGCGGGTGCCGCGCCGCCGTCCCGCGGGAGCCGTGAGTCGGCGCCCGCGTCAGCGCCCAGCAGCGTCGCGAGCAAGCGCTCCCGCTCCTGGGTGAGGCGGGCGAGCTCCTGGTCGACCTGCCAGAGCCGTCCGGCCACCGGACCGGTCAGCGGCAGCCCGCAGCGCTCGCAGGCGGTGGCACCGGCCCGGAGTGTGGCCGCGCAGTTCGGGCAGCCGAAGGTGTCGTCGCTCATCGAAGTCCCCCTGGCGCGCATCATGACCGAGGAGGGTGGTGTGGGTCCACACGGACGCGCGCTGGCTCAGACCGGTCTACTGCGCCGGTGGGCCGAGGAAGTCCGGCGAGCCGAGCGCCCGCAGGGCGAAGCGCCGCTCGGCGTACGCGAGGTCGTCCCGCCACAGCCGGGCGGCGGTGCGCCTCATCAGCGGGCGCAGCACGGGTCCGCACCGACGCGCCAGCGCGAACCCCGGACGATCCGAGGTGGCGATGGTCGCCTCGACCACCGAGGTGCGCGGGCTGCCGTCGGGGCCCGGCGGGAGCGGCGTGGCGTGTGTCTCGACGACGCTGCCGACCCCTTCCCCCTCGGTGATGCGCATGACGATCGTGCGCGGATCGGGGCAGGTGAACTGCGCGCGCACGGGCACGCCCAGCCCGCTGCTCACCCGGAAGGTGACGTCGACGACGAAGCGGTCGTCGTCCTCGGCCAGCGCCGGGTCCGCCTCGGGGGCGGAGAGCACCCGCAGCCGGGCGAAGGAGTACGGGTGGAACCACGCTCCGTGCCAGGGGTCGAGACGGTTGGAGATGACGTCGTCGGGCTCGCACACGCCGGTGAGCGTGGCGACGGCCGCGAGGCTCGCCTCGGGCGCCGGTCGGACGGGTACGACGGGCGCCGCCAGCGGCGGCTCCCCGCCCAGCGCGTCCAGCCGGACCCACGCCAGCACGCCGTCGTCGTGGGACGGGAGCGGTCGCCATCCCGGCCCGCCCTCGGGAGTCAGCGGCAGGCCGTGCCAGCGGCAGCGCAGTGTGCCGCAGTCGACCCTGCCCTCGGCGAGAGGGGCGCCGAGGTGCGGGCAGATGCCCGACCCGACGACGAGCCGACCGTCCTCCCCACGCCAGGCCACCAGCTCGTAGCGTCCGACGGCGGCGCCGAAGGGACGGTCGGCACGGATGTCGCTGCTCGCGCCGATGACGTACCAGTTCCCGGAGGGACGCGCGGAGGCGCGTTTGGCGGCGGCGTCGATGATCTGCGGCTTCGCCTCGGCGAAGGTGGGGTCCTGCGCCGGCCACGGCGCGGTCCGTAGCGGTCGCAGCGGCACGCGCGCTCCCCATGAGCCCGAGACCCGGTCGCGCATCGCCATGTCGCCCTCCTCGCTCTCCCACGACCCGTCGGGCCGCATCGTCGGTCCTCGCCAGCCTAGGTCGGCCGGTGCCCACGGCTCTGCCACGATGGTCGGCATGCGGCGCACCCGACGGCCTCCGGGCGCACCGCTGCCGGGACGGGATCCGCGGGCGGCGCTGCTGCCGGGTCCCGCCGGTGCGCCGTCCGCAGCGGTGCTCCCCGAGCGGCCCCGGGTCGTCGTCGTCGGCGGCGGGATCGCGGGCGTCACGGCCGCGATCGCCCTCGCCGAACGCGGGATCGGCGTGCACCTGCTCGAGCGGGAGGACGACCTGGGCGGCCGGCTGCGGGGGTGGGCGCAGGGCGACGTACCGGGGACGATGACGCGGGGGTTCCACGCGTTCTTCCGGCAGTACTACAACCTCCGCTCGCTGCTGCGCCGGATCGACCCTGCCCTCGGGATGCTGCGTCCGCTCAGCGACTACCCCCTCGAGCACCGCAGCGGCGACCGGGACAGCTTCGCCGGCCTCCCGACGACGCCGCCGTGGAACATGCTGGCCTTCGTGCTGCGCAGCCCGACCTTCCGGCTCAAAGACCTCCCGCGGATGGACGTCCGCGCCGCCATGGGGCTCTTCGACGTGTCGGTGCCGCGGTCGTATGAGGAGTTGGACGGCCTCGACGCGGTGACGTACCTGGACCGCATCGGCTTCCCGGCGGCGGCGCGCGACCTCGCCTTCGAGGTGTTCTCCCGGAGCTTCTTCGCCGACCCCCGGCAGCTGTCCGCGGCGGAGCTGGCCACCATGTTCCACCTCTACTTCCTCGGGTCGAGCGAGGGACTGCTGTTCGACGTCGCCGGCGCGCCGTTCTCGACGGCCCTGTGGGGTCCCCTGCGCGGCCACCTCGAGGGGCTCGGCGGCCGCGTGAGCACCGGCACCGGAGTCCGCCGGGTCCTCCGGGGCCGCGACGGCTTCACCGTCGAGACCGGCGCCGGCGTCGAGGGAGCCGACGATGTCGTGCTCGCCCTCGACGTGCGGGGTCTGCGCCGACTGGTGGAGTCCTCCCCCACGCTCGCCGACGACGCCTGGCGCGACCGGATCGGCCGGCTGCGCACGGCGCCGCCGTTCCTCGTGACCAAACTGTGGTTCGACCGGGCCGCCCGAGCCGACCGGCCCGCCTTCCTGGGCACCGCAGGCTTCGACCTCCTCGACAACGTGAGCCTGCTCGAGCGCTTCGACGAGGAGGCGGCGCAGTGGCATCGCGAGACCGGCGGGTCCGTCGTCGAGCTGCACGCCTATGCGCTGCCGTCCGACTCCGAGGACGACGGCCGGCCCGTCGCAGACAGCGGCGCGCTCGAGGAGCGGATGCTCGAGCAGCTGGGGGCCGTCTACCCCGAGCTGGCCGGCGCCCGACCCGTCCACACCGCGCACGTCGTCGCTGCTGACTGCCCGCTGTTCCCGCCCGGGTCCTTCGCCGACCGGCCGGGTGTGCGAACACCGGACCCGGACCTGGTGCTCGCCGGCGACCTCGCCCGCGTCGACCTGCCGGTCGCACTGATGGAGCGAGCAGCGACCACGGGGTTCCTCGCGGCGAACACGCTGCTCGCCCGGCACGGGGTGCGCGGCCACGACGTCTGGTCCATCGCCAACGAGGGGTTCTCCCCGGTGCTGCGGCGGATGGCGCGCCTCACTCGGGGGCGCCGCTCCTGAGCCGGGCGGGAAGGTGCGCGGTGAGCATCGCGCGGCGCACCGGCCACGAGGCGCCCGTGAACACCGCGGTCATCGCAGCCGCGGTCCCGACGGGGTCCGTCCGGCCGCTCAGGTAGGCACGTTGCTGATCGGCCGGCAGCGCGAAGAAGGCGTCGAAGAACGCCGGGACCAACTCGGTGGGAAGGCGGAGCAGCGTCGCCAGGCC
>JBQCCW010000268.1:0-4169 GCA_051961835.1 Marmoricola sp.
CTGCGTCTACCAGGTGCTCAAGCGGCACTTCTCGCGCTACACGCCCGAGATGGTCGCCAAGACCTGTGGGGTGACCGAGGAGGAGTTCCTCGAGGTCTGCAAGGCCTGGACGGCCAACTCCAACCCCGAGCGCACGACGGCGCTGGTCTACAGCGTGGGCTGGACTCAGCACAGCGTGGGGGTGCAGTACATCCGCACCGGCGCGATCCTGCAGGCCCTGCTCGGCAACATGGGCCGGCCCGGCGGCGGGATCATGGCGTTGCGCGGCCACGCGAGCATCCAGGGGTCGACCGACATCCCGACGCTGTTCAACATCCTGCCGGGCTACCTGCCGATGCCGATGCCCGACCAGCACCCGACGCTCCAGGACTGGATCGACTCGGTCCGCCATCCCGGCGCGAAGGGCTTCTGGTCCAAGGCCGACGCCTACGCGATCAACCTGCTCAAGGCCTACTGGGGCGACAAGGCGACCGCCGAGAACGACTTCTGCTACGACTACCTGCCGATGATCACCGGCGACCACGGGACGTACCAGACCGTGTTCGACATGATCGACGGCAAGGTCAAGGGCTACTTCCTGCTCGGACAGAACCCTGCCATCGGCTCGTCCCACGGCCGCGCGCAGCGACTCGGCATGGCGAACCTCGACTGGCTCGTGGTCCGCGACCTCTTCGAGATCGAGTCGGCGACGTTCTGGAAGGACAGCCCGGAGATCGCGACCGGGGAGATCGTTCCCGAGGAGTGCCGCACCGAGGTCTTCCTCTTCCCGGCCGCCTCGCACGCGGAGAAGGAGGGCACGTTCACGCAGACGCAGCGGATGCTGCAGTGGCGCGAGAAGGCCCTCGACCCGCCGGCCGACTGCCGCTCGGAGCTCTGGTTCTTCTACCACCTGGGCCGGCTGATGCGGGAGAAGCTCAAGGACTCCACCGAGGCGCGCGACCGCCCCCTGCTCGACCTCAACTGGGACTACCCCACGCACGGTCCGATGCAGGAGCCGAGCGCCGAGGCGGTGCTCCAGGAGATCAACGGCTACGTCGTCGAGACCGGCGAGATGCTCGCGTCCTACATGGACATGCAGAACGACGGCTCGACCGCCGGGGGCTGCTGGATCTACACCGGCGTCTACGCCGACGGGGTCAACCAGGCCGCCCGACGCAAGCCGGGCGGCGAGCAGTCCTGGGTGGCTCCCGAGTGGGGGTGGGTGTGGCCGGCGAACCGGCGCATCATCTACAACCGCGCCTCCGCGGACCCGGACGGCAAGCCCTGGAGCGAGCGCAAGCGCTACGTCTGGTGGGACGAGGAGAAGGGCGAGTGGACCGGGTACGACGTACCGGACTTCCAGAAGGACAAGGCGCCCTCCTACCGTGCGCCGGAGGGGACCGACGGCATCGAGGGCATCGACGGTGACGACGCGTTCGTCATGCAGAGCGACGGCAAGGCGGCGCTCTACGTCCCCCAGGGGCTGGTCGACGGGCCGATGCCGACGCACTACGAGCCGATCGAGTCGCCGTTCCGCAACCCCTTCTACGGCCAGCAGTCGAACCCGACGCGCAAGGAGTACCTCCGGCCCGACAACCCGGAGAACCCGAGCGCGCCGGACCCCGACCGCGAGGTGTATCCGTTCGTCTTCACCACGAGCCGGCTCACCGAGCACCACACCGCGGGCGGCATGAGCCGCTTCGTCTCCCACCTCGCCGAGCTGCAGCCGGAGATGTTCATCGAGGTCTCCCCGGAGCTCGCGCAGCTGCGCGGTCTGCAGAACGAGGGCTGGTGCCACGTGCTCACGGCCCGTGCGGTGATCGAGGCCCGCGTGCTGGTGACCGACCGGCTCAAGCCGCTCAAGGTGGAGGACAAGATCGTCCACCAGGCGTGGATCCCCTACCCCTGGGGACCGGGCGGCATCGTCTCCGGTGACTCCGCGAACGACCTGTTCGGCATCACGCTCGACCCGAACGTGCTGATCCAGGAGAGCAAGGTCGGCACCTGCGACATCCAGCCGGGGCGCCGACCGCAGGGGAAGGCCGCGATGGCGCTGGTCGAGGAGTACCGCCGGCGTGCCGGCATCGAGGACGCGACAGGAGCAGGGGCGTGAAGGTGCCGACGATTCGACCCGGTGAGCTCTGGGACCGTTCGGACCCGGCGGCGGACTCCGGCTACGACACTCCACCGCCCCGCAAGGGCTTCTTCACCGACACCAGCATCTGCATCGGGTGCAAGGCCTGTGAGGTGGCCTGCAAGGAGTGGAACGACGTCCCCGCCGACCACTTCGAGTGGTCCGCCTCGTCGTACGACCACAGCTACTCCCTGAA
This sequence comes from Marmoricola sp., assembly GCA_051961835.1. GTDB lineage: Bacteria > Actinomycetota > Actinomycetes > Propionibacteriales > Nocardioidaceae > Marmoricola. The sequence continues at coordinate 2,310 of JBQCCW010000268.1, forward strand.
CGCCAATCAATGGCGCCACGTCGCGTTCATCGAGCAGCCCAGCGCGACGATGGGCACGGTGGACCTCGGCATGCCCGGCACCCGGCCTCCGCTCGAGGAGGGGATGCTCGAGGCGTCGGGGGAGGGGAAGCCGGACTTCCGCTGGCTGATGAGCTCCGATGTGTGCAAGCACTGCACCCACGCCGCCTGTCTCGACGTCTGCCCCACCGGGTCGCTGTTCCGCACCGAGTTCGGCACGGTGGTCGTCCAAGACGACATCTGCAACGGGTGCGGCTACTGCGTGCCGGCCTGCCCGTACGGCGTGATCGAGCGCCGCAAGGGTCCCGAGGGCGCCACGAACGTCGGCGTGGCCCAGAAGTGCACGCTCTGCTATGACCGCCTGGGGGCCGGTGAGGAGCCGGCGTGCGCCAAGGCCTGCCCGACGGAGTCGATCCAGTTCGGCGACGTCGACGAACTGCGCGAGCGGGCGAACAAGCGGGTGGCGTCGTTGCACGAGCAGGGCGTGATGGACGCTCGGCTCTACGGCAACGACCCCGACGACGGGGTCGGGGGAGCGGGGGCGTTCTTCCTGCTGCTCGACGAGCCGGAGGTCTACGGCCTGCCGCCGGACCCGGTGGTGACGACCAAGGACCTGCCTGCGATGGCCCAGAAGGCGCTCGCGGCTGCGGCCGTGCTGCTCGCCGGCGCGGCGGTGTCGTTCGTCGGCGGGAGGCGCTCATGAGCGGCACCCGCACCAGCCGTCCGGCGGGCAGCCACCGCCAGCACGGGCCCGGCATCGACCGCTCGACGGACCGGCCGGGCGTCCAGATGGTGCCCGACGCCGACTTCAGCTCCTACTACGGCCGCCCGGTCGTGAAGCCGTCGCCGTGGGAGGCCGACATCCCGGCGTACCTCTTCGCCGGGGGGCTCGCCGCGGGCTCGTCGCTCCTTGCGGCGGGCGCCGACCTGACCGGTCGTCCCGGGATGCGTCGCGTCGGTCGTTTCGGTGCCCTGGGCGCCCTGGGATTCTCGATGGCCGCGCTCATCCACGACCTGGGCAAGCCCTCACGATTCGTGAACATGCTGCGGGTGGCCAAGCCGACCTCTCCGATGTCGGTGGGCACCTGGATCCTGTCGACGTACGGGCCGTTCGTCGGTGTCGCAGCCGCGGGGGAGGTGGCCGGGATGCTGCCGGCGTCCGTGCGCCGTGGCCCGCTGGCGCTCGCCCACACGGCCGGCCGGCCGGCCGGCCTGGTCGCCGCTCTCGCGTCGCCGCCGGTGGCGGCGTACACCGCGGTGCTGCTCGCCGACACCGCGACGCCTGCCTGGCACAGCGCCTACCAGCAACTGCCGTTCGTGTTCGTCGGCTCGGCCGCCGCGGCGGCGTCGGGCCTCGCGATGCTCGGCTCCCCGGTGGCCGAGGCGGGCCCGGCACGGCGCCTGGCCGTCGGTGCGGCCGTGCTCGATCTCGCCGCCGGCCAGGCGATGGAGCGGTCGATGGGCCTGCCCGCCGAGACGCTGCGGAAGGGCAAGGCCGGCACGCTGATGAAGGCCGCTCGTGCCCTCACCGCCGCCGGCGCCCTCGGTGCCGCGGTGGCCGGTCGCAGCCGCGCCGTCTCCGCGCTGTCGGGTGCCGCGCTGCTCGCCGGCTCGGTCTGCACCCGCTTCGGCATCTTCGAGGCCGGCCAGGAGTCCGCACGGGACCCGAAGTACACAGTGCTGCCCCAGCGCGAGCGCCTCGCCGCCCGCTCCTGAACGAGTCGAGTGGGGGAGTTGGGGGGCGGGCAACCACAGCCCCCCACCCCCCCCGGGGCCCCCACCCCCCGCGGGGGGACACGCCCACGCACGGGCCCCCCGCGGTCACAGTGGACAACAAACACC
>JBQCCW010000269.1:0-3661 GCA_051961835.1 Marmoricola sp.
CGACGTCAAGGTCGCCATCGAGATGCACCCGGGCAACATCGTCTTCAACCCCCGCACGTTGCCCCGCCTCGCCGAGGAGATCGGCGCGACCCACGTCGGCGCCGAGATGGACCCGAGCCACCTCTTCTGGCAGGGGATCGACCCGGTGCTCGCCGTCGCCGACCTCGGCGAGCTCGTCTACAACGCGGCGGCCAAGGACACACGCATCAACGACGCCGCCAGGGTCAACGGCGTCCTCGACGACGCGTTCACGCGCGTCGCAGAGGGAGACCCGGGCTACCTCCCGATGGGCGGTGGCGCGACGCTGAGCGGCTGGCCGAGCAACGCGTCCTGGGACTTCGTCGCGGTCGGCCGTGGCCACGACACGGCCTACTGGACCGAGTTCCTCCGCGCCCTGCACAAGGTCGACCCCGACATGCCGGTCAACATCGAGCACGAGGACCGGGAGCTCGACCAGCTCGAAGGGCTGCGCTTCGCCGCGCGCACCCTCATCGAGGCCGAGACGGGCATCTGAGGATGGGCGATGCTCCGGTCACCAGCGACGCTGCTGTCGCGGATGAGCCGTTGCGCCTCGGGATCCTGGGGGCGGCGCGCATCACCTCACTGAATGTCGTCGCGCCGGCCGCGGTCACGGGGCACCGCCTGGTGGCCGTGGCGGCGCGCGATGCGGCGCGGGCGCGCGCCTTCGCTGCCGAGCACGGCGTCGAGCGCGTCCTCGGTTCGTACGCCGACGTCCTCGTCGACCCGGAGGTCGAGGCGGTCTACAACCCGCTGCCCAACGCCTTCCACGCCGAGTGGAACGTGCGCATCGCAGAGGCGGGGAAGCACGTGCTCGCCGAGAAGCCGTCGGCGCTCGATGCCGACGAGGCCCGACGCGTGCGCGACGCCGTGCGCGCCTCGGGCGTCGTGTTCATGGAGGCATTCCACTATCCCTACCACCCACTCTTCCAGCGGGTCTGCGCGCTGCTGGGTGCCGGAGCCGTGGGGGAGGTGCAGCGCGTCGAGGCCGTGCTCACCATGCCGGCGCCGCCGGACGCCGACCCGCGCTGGTCGCGCGAGCTCGGTGGGGGAGCGACGATGGACCTCGGCTGCTACGCGCTCTCTTGCGTGCGTCTCCTCGGGCCGTATGCCGGTGGGGAGCCTCGCCTCGTCAGCGCGCGGGCGGACGAGCGAGCCGGGCACCCCAGTGTCGACGAGCGGCTCTTCGCCGAGGTCGAGTTCCCTTCGGGCGCAACCGGTTCGGCCGGGAGTGACATGGACTCGGCCGAGCGGGACATGTCCCTGACGGTGCGCGGCTCCGCCGGCGAGCTGGTGGTGCCGATGTTCCCCGTGCCGCACGAGGGGGACTGGCTCGTCCTTCGCCGGGAAGGGGAGCCGGACGTCGTGGAGCACCTCGGCACGCGGACGAGCTACACCTACCAGCTCGAGGCCTTCGCCGCCGCCGTGCGCCGGGGCGCGCGGGTCCTGACCGATGCGGAGTGGTCGGTCGGCAACGCGGAGCTGGTCGCCGCCGCGTACGTCGCCTCCGGCCTGCGCGGGGCGGCGCCCCCAGCCTGACCGCTGCCGGCGTCGGTCGTGGGCGCAGCCGCCCGCGGCCGATCGGCGTCGCTGACGTCGTCCCGCTGGCCCGGGTGACTAGAGCGACGCGGCCTTGCGACTCCAGACGTTCGCGGCGGTCGACATGTGCGCCGACATCACCGATCGGGCTCGGTCGGGGTCGCCGGTGCGCATGGCGTCGATGATGGGTTGGTGGTGACTCTTGGCCATGAGGGAGCCCGACGTCTCGTCGGGCTCCGCGAGCACGGAGATCCGCATCAGGTCCTTGATGCTGGTCCACATCGCGAGCAGCGTCTCGTTGCCGGAGAGCCGGCACAGCGCCTCGTGGAAACCCAGGTCGACCTCGAAGCGCTCGGCATACGTCATGCCGGGACGTGTCTCGGGAAGCAGCGTCTCGAGCTCGGCGATCTTGGCCTGCGCGTCGTCGGCCTGCAGGATCGTCGCGATGGCCTGGCCCTCCAGCGCCGCACGGACTTCGTACAGCTCGATGACCTGGCGCGGGCTGAGCCTGCGAACATGCAGGCTGCTGCGCTCGGACCCCTCGAGGAGCCCGCTGTTGTGCAGCGTGCGCAGCGCCTCGCGCACCGTGCCCCGGCTCACTCCGAACTCCGCCGCGAGCTCGACCTCTGCGAGCTTCTCACCGGGAGCGAAGGTCCCCTCGAGAATCGCCGTACGGAGCTGTTCGAGCACCTGCTCGCGCAAGGTGCGGTTGACGATCGCCATGGCCACGGTCTCACTGCCTCTCCGGGAGCTCCAGCGCCCCTCCAGTCGCATTGTGGCTGGCGATCAATTTCGGATCAACTCTTGACTGTCGGCTGTCAACTGTTAACACTCGACACCAACGCCGCACACCGAGGTGTGGCACAGACGCGAAGGAGCGCCTGCCATGTCCAACACGCCAGCGACGCCCGCCCTGCAGATGCGTGGGCCGGTCCACGGCACCGGAGACCAGACGAGGGTCGCCTTCGGCTCGACCGCCGGCGCAGTCATCGAGGCCTACGACTTCATCGGGTTCGGGACCGCCGCAGCCCTCTACTTCGGGACGGTGTTCTTCCCGAGCGACGACCCGCTCATGGGCACCCTGGCCTCGTTCGCCACGCTGGGCGTGGGCTTCGTCGCCAGGCCGCTCGGCGGCATCATCGGTGGCCACCTGGGAGACCGCATCGGGCGCAAGCCGGTCCTCGTCGTCTCGTTGATCGTCATGGGTCTGGCCACGGTGCTCATCGGTGCGCTGCCGACCCACGCGCAGGTCGGGGCGCTGGCCCCAGCCCTCCTCGTCGCGATCCGGATCATCCAGGGGCTCGCGTACGGCGCGGAGTGGGGCGGGGCGATCCTCATGACGTACGAGCACTCGCCGTGGCTCAAGCGTGGCAAGTTCACCGGCCTGGTGCAGTCCGGCTTCCCCGTCGGCCTGCTGCTGGCCAACCTCGCCTTCCTCTTCTCCGTGAAGCTGCCCGGCGACTGGGCCTGGCGTGTGCCCTTCCTGCTGAGTGCCGTGCTCGTCATCGTGGGTCTCGTCATCCGGGCGAAGGTGCCGGAGTCCCCGGTCTTCGAAGAGGTCAAGGACTCGGGAGCGCTCGTGAAGAACCCGATCAAGCAGGTCATCCGGGACGACTGGCGCAACATCCTGCGCGGCATCGGCCTGCGCATCGCCGAGACCGCCGGCTACGCCATCGCCATCACGTACATGATCAGCTACCTCCACACCGCCAAGATCGCCAGCTCGACCGAGACGATCCTCGCGCTCTGCGTCGCCTCCGGCATCGGGATCTTCGCGACCATCGGCTGGGGCTCCCTCACCGACCGGATCGGGCGCCGCCCGCTCTACCTCTGGGTGACGCTCTTCAACGCCGCCTGGGCGATCCCGATGTTCCTGCTCGTGGACAGCAAGCTCTTCCTCGCGGTCGTCGTCACCATCGTCATCAGCTACACCGTCAGCCAGAACGCACTTGCCGGCGCCCAGGGCGCGTGGTTCCCGGAGCTCTTCCAGGCCAACACGCGCTCGTCCGGAGCGTCACTGGCCTACCAGATCTCAGCCATGGTCTCCGGCGTCACGCCCTTCCTCACCACCCTGCTCTACATGCACTTCGGGTGGATGGGCCCG
>JBQCCW010000270.1:0-2360 GCA_051961835.1 Marmoricola sp.
GCCCGCGACGAGCAGCGCCGTTCGAGCCAGGTAGAGGCAGGTCCGCGCCAGCGTCGGCCGGTGCAGGTACTCCTGGTCGCAGGCCGCACGCAACGGCACCAACACCTCCAGGTACCAGTCCTCGACTCCCCACCCGGGCGGAGGGATCGCCGAGCCCTCGCGGAAGCACAGTTGCGTGGGTCCGGTGAGCCCCGGGCGGGGATCGAGGGCGGAGCGCCAGGCCGGCGGGTACCGCCGGGCCAGGTCGACCGACTCCGGCCTCGGACCCACCAGGGTCATCTCTCCGGCGACGACGTGCCACAGCTGCGGCAGCTCGTCCAGCGACAGGCGGCGCAGCACCGCGCCGAGGGGCGTCACCCGGGGGTCGCCCGACGCGGTGACCCCCGGTCCGTCGCCCGCGCGCATGGTGCGCAGCTTGAGGAGACGGAAGGGGCGGCCGCCCTCGCCCACGCGCCACTGGCGATACAGCACCGGGCGCCCGTCCGTCGCCAGGACGAGCCCGGCGGCGAGGGCCAGCACGGGCAGCGCGAGCACGAGCAGCGTGCCGCCGAGCGCGACGTCGAGGAGCCGACGGGCCGCACCCACGCGGGTGGGTGCGGTCCGTCGTCGCCAGCCGCCGTGACCGACGGGGGAACGGGTGAGCAGTGCCATGCGGACCTCCTCGGCTCAGCCGGTGCCGGCCGCGACGAACACAGCCGAGAACGCCTCCGCGGCCACGGTGCACTCGTGGGCGAAGTCCCGCTCGTTCGCCGGCATCTGGCTCGGCGTCATGTGGGTGAACAAGGCCGTCCCGGCGTCGTGACGGGCCACCAGCCCGGTCCACAGCGGGTTCGGCCGGAGATCCGCTGCGAGCAGGCTGACCGTCGCGCCGTCGTAGGGCTGTCGCCACGTCCAGATGTCGACCGCCCGCGCACCGGCCGCGACCGGCTCCTCGACGTAGGTCGCCAGATCCTCGGCCGCGGCGGCGGGAGCGCCTGCGTAGCCCCCGGGAGCGGCGAGCGCCTTGCGCGCCTGCAGCGTCGTGAGGCTCCCCCAAGCGGCGGCCGCGTGTGCCCAGGCGTCGCGCTGAGCCTCCAGCGGGGTGAGGCCCCATCCGGCGTAGGTGCCGGCGTCGAGGAGTCCCGTGCTGAGGTCGAGCCGGTCGACGAGGCCGGCACGGAGGTACGCCGTGACCGCGGCCTGCGTCGCCGCGGGATAGCGGTCGCGGACGCCCGCGGCGCACGCCTCCTGCGCGGATCCTCGCCAGGGGAGGCAGCCGAGCTCGGGCACCACCATGTCGACGAGCACCGGGGCGTGGGGCGCGACCGTCCGTAGCGCGACCCGGACCGCGTGGAGGAAGGCCAGCGCCTGGGTGCTCGAGGTGATGCCGTCCTGGTACCCGAGCTCGTCGGCGACCTTGAAGCCGGCGACGTCGGTCGCCGCGGCGAGGCCTCCGAGCCGGTTCACCGCTGTCGTGAACGCGCCGGGGCCGGCCAGCCAGGCCTTGACCAGGTCGGCCTCGAACCAGACGTCGACGCCCCGGTCCTGCAGCGTTCGCGCGAGGTGCAGGTAGGGGTCCGTGGCGGGAACGACCGTGGGGGCGAGGGCGACGGTCGGGTGGCCGGGGGCCGTGGGGCGCGTCTCCCCCTGGGCGTGGGAGGCCGCGCAGCCCGACCCCACGAGCAGCAGCATGCCGAGGACGGCGGCCAGGGCGGTGATCAGAACAGGAGGCCTCATGGCGAGACCGGCTCGGACCGCGGCACGGCCACCTCGCGGGGCCGGTGGAGGGTGCTGCGGGTGAGGCGAGCCATCAGCCAGAGCGCGCACCCGTCGGAGCACAGGTACGCCGCCGTGGAGGCCCAGGCCGCCCCCATCGCGCCGTGCGCGGGGATCAGCAGGATGTCGAGCACCACGGTCAGCACCAAGCCGACGCCCATGGCGACCGAGTTGAGGCCCGGCCGCCCGCGGGCGTAGAGGTAGCCGCTGGCGACACCGGCGCCCCCGGCCAACAGCATCCCGCCGAAGAGCACCCGGGCCTGGGGCATCGCGTCGCCGAACCCGCCGCCGTACAGCACGCCGATCAGCGGACCGGTCAGCACGAAGAGCGGGACGCCGAGGACCCACACCGCGGCGAGGGCGGGGCGGGCCAGCCGGCGGGCGTGCTGGGCGGCCCGGTCCGCGGGCACGCCGGCGAGGGAGGGATAGCTGACCCAGGTCAGTGCCGTGCCCGGCAGCCGCAGCAGCTCGGCGTACTTGGAGGCGACGGCGTACGTGCCGAGCACCGCCGGGCCGGCCATCGCCCCGAGGATCGCGAAGTCCAGCCGGAGGTTGAGCAGAGCGACGACACCGCCCACCTGCCCACGCAGGCCGTAGCCGACGAT
>JBQCCW010000271.1:0-38316 GCA_051961835.1 Marmoricola sp.
CAAAAGGCCGAACTCACCGGGCCACAATCGGCAAGTCGGCGGGCCACAACCCGCAACTCGCGCGGCCAGAACCCGCAACTCGGCGGGCCAGAACCGGCAACTCGTCAGGCCTTCTTGGTCTCCCAGAAGATCTTGGCGATCTCGTCGATCTTGGCGAGGAGCTGGTCGGCGACGTCGGCGTCGAGGGAGCCCTTGGTGCCGCCGGCGCCGGCAAGCTTGGTCGCCTCGTTGATGAGCGTGTGGAGCTGGGGGTACTTCTCGAAGTGCGGGGGCTTGAAGTAGTCGGTCCACAGCACCCACAGGTGGTGCTTGACCAGCTCGGAGCGCTGCTCCTTGATCAGGATCGCGCGGGTGCGGAACTCGGCGTCGTCGCTGTCGTTGGCCTTGGCGATGATGGCCTTGACCGACTCGGCCTCGATGCGGGCCTGGGCCGGGTCGTACACGCCGCAGGGCAGGTCGCAGTGCGCCCGCACCTCGATCGTCGGGGCGAAGAGCTTGGAGAACATCCGTTACGTCCTTCCGCAGGGGATCGTCAGGTCTGTTGCGACACTACTCCCGGCCGGAGTGGCCCCCGAGGGGGCCGGGGCGACCGGGAGGGACGCAGCATGCGGCTGGGCGTGGCGGTGGTCCGCGGGCGCTCGATGCTGCCGACGCTGCGCGAGGGCGACCGCCTCCTCCTCGCGTACGCCGCCCTGCCCCGCGTCGGGCGCCTGGCGGTGGTACGGCTTCCCGACGGCGTCGTGGCGGTGAAGCGGTTGCAGCTGATCGACCACGACGGCTACTGGTTCGGCCGCGACAACCCCGCCGAGGGCCTCGACTCGTGGTCCTTCGGCCGCGCCTGCAGGCCCGAGGAGGTCCTGGGCACGGTGCTCCTCCGGTTGTGGCCCCGCCCGCGCCGCCTCGGAGGACGGCCGTGAAGGCCGGCTGTCTCCTGCACCACACTTGCCTGCCCGGGTGGGAGGGCTGTGCGACACTGAGAGCGGGTCATCCCCCAGCCGCCTGGCTCCGCGGGCCACACACAGCGCCTCGCGTCGAGCTCCGCAGCACGTCCCCCTGCCCCCGACAGGCGAGAGCACTGACCCACGATGGTTGCGACTGACCCCATGCCCGATCTGCACCCGCACCGCGCCGACGAGCCGGTGTTCGACCTCCACCGCGGCGGCAAGCTGCAGGTCGCCTCCACCGTGCCGCTGCACGGTCCCGAGGAGCTGTCGCTCGCCTACACCCCCGGCGTCGCCGAGGTGTGCCAGGCGATCGCCGCCGATCCCGCCCTCGCCGACGACTACACGTGGGTCTCGAACACCGTCGCGGTCGTCACCGACGGCACGGCCGTCCTCGGCCTCGGCGACATCGGTCCCCGTGCCGCGATGCCGGTGATGGAGGGCAAGGCGGTGCTGTTCAAGCAGTTCGGCGGCGTCGACGCCGTACCCCTGTGCCTGGACACCACCGACGTCGACGCCATCGTCGAGACCGTCGTGCGGCTGGCCCCCAGCTTCGGCGGCATCAACCTCGAGGACATCGCCGCCCCGCGGTGCTTCGAGATCGAGGACCGGCTCAAGCAGCAGCTCGACATCCCGGTCTTCCACGACGACCAGCACGGCACCGCGGTCGTGGTGCTCGCCGCCCTGGAGAACGCGCTGCGGCTCACCGGCCGGCTGATGGAGACGACCCGCGTGGTCGTCACCGGAGCCGGCGCGGCCGGCGTGGCGGTCACCCGGATCCTGCTCGCGGCCGGCATCAGCGACATCGCCGTGCTCGACCGCGGCGGCGTGCTGCACTCCTCACGGGTCGACCTCAACGACTCCAAGCGAGCCCTGGCCCGCGACACCGCCGACCTCACCGGCCGCAGCGGAACGCTGGCCGACGTCCTGGCCGGCGCCGACGTCTACATCGGCCTGTCGGGCGGCACCGTCCCCGAGGAGCTGGTCGCGACCATGGCCGGCGACGCGATCATCTTCGGACTGGCGAACCCGACTCCCGAGGTGCTTCCCGAGGTGGCGCACCGCTACGCCCGCGTCGTGGCGACCGGACGGTCCGACTTCCCCAACCAGATCAACAACGTGCTGGCCTTCCCCGGCATCTTCCGCGGCGCGTTCGACGCCCGAGCACGCGCGATCACCGAGGGCATGAAGCTCGCCGCGGCGCGCGCGCTGGCCGACATCGTGGGCGAGGACCTCCGCGAGGACTGCATCATCCCCGCGGCGTTCCATCCGCGGGTGGGACCGACCGTCGCGGCCGCGGTCGCCGAGGCGGCGCGACGCGACGGGGTGGCGCGCAGGTAGCGCCTCCCCCCATGCGGCCGTTGCGACCACTACGCTGACCGGGGCGGTCGGGGGGCCGCCGGAGCGACCAGCCGAGAGGATGCCCACGTGAACGTTGCGGAGCTGCGTCTCCCCGCGGAGAGCGCCTACGGTGCCGTGCTGCGGATGACGACCGCCGGTCTCGCCGCTCGCCTGGACTTCACCCTCGACGACATCGAGGACCTCCGGATGGCGGTGGGCGAGGCCTGCGCGCTGGTGCTGGAGCACGCCGCTCCCGAGGGCGAGCTCTGCTGCCGTTACGAGCTGGAGGACAAGCGCATCCGCGTCACGGTCTCGGCCGACGGCCCGAGCGGACCCGACGTCGACAGCTTCGCTTGGCAGGTGCTCAACGCCCTGGCTGACGACGTCCGAGCCGGCGACCACGGTGCCGAGGGTCCGTCGGTCTCCTTCATGGTGACCTCCGAGACGGCTTAGCGATGACCTCGCACGGCTCGGCAGGATCACCGGACCGACCCGAGGGCTCCGAGGGCGGTGCGCCGGTGGTGACCCTGCGCGATCGCAGTCTGGCGCTCTTCGCCCAGCTCGAGGCCAGCGGTCCCGGCGAGGCTGCGCACCGGGCCGCCCGCGACGACCTGGTCGCACTGCACCTCCCACTGGTCGACCATTGCGTCCGCCGTTTCCTCAACCGCGGCGAGCCGTACGACGACCTGGTGCAGGTCGGCACCATCGGCCTGATCAAGGCGGTCGACCGCTTCGACTCCGACCGCGGCGTGGAGTTCTCGACGTACGCGACGCCCACCATCATCGGTGAGATCAAGCGTCACTTCCGTGACAAGGGCTGGGCGATCCGGGTGCCGCGTCGGCTCCAGGAGCTGAGGCTGGCGATGACCGCCGCGAACGCCGAGCTCTCCCAGCGCCTGGGGCGGTCCCCCACCCCCGCCGAGCTCGCCGAGCGCTTGGAGACCACCGTCGAGGAGGTCCTCGAGTGCATCGAGTCCGGCAACGCCTACGCCACGCTCTCCCTCGACGCCGGCGATCAGGGCGACGACGGCGTGGCCAGCATGCTGAGCACCCTCGGGGACGTCGACCCGTCGCTGGAGCACGTCGAGGTCCGTGAGTCGATCAAGCCGCTGCTCGCGGTCCTGCCCGAGCGCGAGAAGCGCATCCTGCTGCTGCGGTTCTTCCACAACATGACGCAGTCGCAGATCGCCGAGGAGATCGGCGTCTCGCAGATGCATGTCTCCCGGCTGCTCAACCGGACCCTCGCGCAGTTGCGTGAAGGGCTCGGCTCCATCCAGAGCAGCTAGCCCACCGGATACCGGGGCGCCGGGTCGGGTACGCCGCGGAGCATGACCGGCCCCTCCACCGGCCCCTCCACCGGCAAGGTGCCGACCGACGACACCTGGAGCCACGTCCCCGACCACCTCGAGTCGGTGGCGCAGCTGCGCGCCGCCGCCCAGGACTGCCGCGGATGCACGCTGTACGCCGACGCGACCCAGGCGGTGATGGGCGACGGACCCGCCGATGCACGGCTGATGCTCGTCGGGGAGCAGCCCGGCGACCAGGAGGACCGTGCCGGCGAACCGTTCGTGGGCCCGGCCGGTCACCTGTTGGAGCGCGCGTTGACCGAGGCCGGGATCGACCCCGCCGGGGTCTACCTCACCAACACCGTCAAGCACTTCCGGCACGAGGGCAACCGCGGCACGCAGCGGCTGCACAAGTCGCCCGGCAGGACCCACGTGGCCGCATGCCGGCCGTGGCTCGATGCCGAGCTCCGGCTGGTGCGTCCGACCGGCGTGGTGCTGCTCGGAGCGACCGCCGGGGCCGCGGTGCACGGCCCCTCCTTCCGCCTGGGCACCCACCGCGGACGGCCGCTGGACTGGCCGGAGGACCGCTGGCCGCTCGACACGCCGCCCGCGTGGACGCTCGCCACCATGCATCCCTCCGGCGTGCTCCGCTCCCGGCAGCGCGAGGAGGATCTCGATGCACTGGTCGCCGACCTGGCGGTGGCGCGCACACTGGCGAAGTAGCGCGTCGCCCCACGGCTCCGGGGCTTGCCGCGGCACCGCACGGGTACGACGGACCTGACCCCATCGCCACCAGGGAGGCCGCTGTGACCACCGACGTCGTCGACTTGATCCTCCAGGACCACCGCGAGCTGGAGCGCATGTTCGACGAGCTCCGCCAGAGTCCGGAGAAGCGACGAGCACTGGCCCCGATGATGACCGTGCTGCTTGCCGCACACAGCCGGGCCGAGGAGGCCGAGGTCTACCCCGCGGCTCGCAAGGCGGGCGCGCGTGAGGACGTCGAGCACAGTCAGCAGGAGCATCTCGCCGCCGACCGTCTCGCCGAGCAGCTGGCGCAGACCGACCCCGGCAGCGCGAGATTCGAGGAGGTGCTGGCCGAGCTCGTGCATGCGGTGAAGCACCACCTGGAGGAAGAGGAGGAGACCGTGCTCGCCGACATGCGGGAGATGATGGGCGCCGATCAGCTGGCCGAGCTCGGCGAGGCGTTCCTGGCCGCCCGCAAGGAGCAGCTGGGCCCCGAGCAACCCGACCTCACCCGCGAGCAGTTGCAGCAGCAGGCCGACAACGTCGGCCTCGAGCACACCTCGCGACTGACCAAGAGCGAGCTCGCCCACGAGTTGAGCAAGGAGGCGGAGCTCTGAGCACGCAGCCGCCAGCCGGCCCGGAGACGATCCTCCCGCCCCCCTCCCCCGAGGGCGGCACGCGAGACGACACCACCGCCGACGCCGTCGTGATCGGCGGCGGCCCCAACGGCCTGGTCGGCGCGATCGCCCTGGCAGATGCCGGGTGGGACGTCGTGCTCGTGGAGGCCAACCCCGAGGTCGGAGGCGCCGTCCGCAGCGCCGAGGTCACCGAGCCGGGCTTCCTCAGCGACCTCTTCAGCGCCTTCTACCCGCTGGCCGCCGGCTCGCCCGTCATCCGCGACCTCGAGCTCGAGCGCTACGGCCTGGAGTGGTGCCACGCGCCCGCGGTCGTCGCCCACCAGCTCGACGACGGGCGCGCCGCCGTGCTGCACCGCGACCTCGACAAGACCGCCGCCAGCGTCGAGGCGTTCGCTCCCGGCGACGGCGACGCCTGGCGCGGGATGTTCGCCGACTGGCAACGGGTGCGCGACTCCCTGCTCGACGCGCTGTTCACGCCGTTCCCGCCGGTGCGCTCCACCGCGCGGATGGCCGCGACCCTGCGTGCCGCCGGCCTGCTGGAGTTCATGCGCCTGGCGGTCCTGCCGGTGCGCCGGCTCGGCGAGGAGCGGTTCTCCGGCGAGGGCGGCCCGCTGCTCCTCACCGGCAACGCGATGCACGCGGACGTCCCCCCGGACGCGGGCGGCAGCGGCGTGTTCGGGTGGCTGCTGTGCATGCTCGGCCAGGACGTCGGGTTCCCGGTCCCGCGCGGCGGCGCGGGGATGCTGGCGACCGTCCTGCAGCGGCGCCTGGAGGCGGCGGGCGGCCAGGTGCGGACCGGCGCGCGCGCCGTCCGGATCGACACCGAGCACGGCCGCGCCAGTGCGGTCCACCTCGCCGACGGCAGCCGGATCGCCGTACGCCGGGCCGTGCTCGCCGATGTCGACGCACCGGGCCTGTACCGGGACCTGGTCGGGACCGACCGGCTGTCGCCCCAGATCAGGCGCCGGCTCGAGCAGTTCAGCTGGGACAACGCCACGCTCAAGATCAACTGGGCGCTGGACTCCACACCCGGCTGGCAGGGCAGCGGCGCTGCCGGGGCGGGCACGGTCCACGTCGGGGTGGACCTCGACGGGTTCGTGGACTTCGCAGCCGACCTGACGCTGCGGCGGGCGCCTCGCCGGCCCTTCCTGCTGTTCGGGCAGATGACGACCGCGGACCCGACTCGCTCTCCCGAGGGCACCGAGTCGGCCTGGGCCTACACGCACATCCCGCACGCCGTCTCTCACGATCCGGCGGTCGTGGACACGCAGATCGAGCGCGTCGAGGAGGCTTTGGAACGCGCGACGCCTGGGTTCCGGGACCTCGTGAGAGCCCGGCACGTGCAGCGCCCCGGCGATCTCCACGACGCCGATGGGAACCTCATCGACGGCGCCCTCAACGGCGGCACCGCCTCGATCCACCAGCAGCTGGTCTTCCGGCCGTTCCCCGGCCTGGGCCGGCCGGAGACGCCGATCCCTGGCCTCTACCTGGCGAGTGCGTCAGCCCACCCTGGCGGCGGTGTGCACGGCGCGTGCGGGTGGAACGCCGCGCGCTCCGCGCTCGCCGCGGACGGCCGCCTGGGCGCGGTGAAGCGGGCGCTGATCCGGACCGCCTGGCACCGCGTCCTGGGCACCGACGACCCGCTGCGCTGAGTCTGCGTCAGGAGCCGCCGGCCTGTGCGCCGTGACGCTGCTCGGCCAGGTACGCGAGGCGGCGCAGCGCCTCGTGGTTGCGCAGCCGGGTGAGGACGTGTCGCATCGGCGGGGGCACGAGCCGTCCGGGGCCCGCGACGGCGTCCTCGCGCATCCGGACCAGCGTCCCGGTGCCCTCGGGCTCCAGGTCGATGACCACTTCGGCGGCCCCGGCGGGCCAACCGTGCGCCCGCAGCTCCAGGCGGCGTACCGGGGTGACGTTCAGCGAGTCGGTGTGGTCGTCGAGCAGCAGCGGCCAGACCCCGAAGGAGTGGTGCAGCCGGGTCCCCTCAGCCGGCCAGCCGACGTCGACGCCGCGCATCCGGGACGCGCCGACCACCCATCCGGGGTAGAGCCATCCGTCGCTGAGCACGGCCCAGACCCGCTCGGGACCGGCGTCGATGTGGCGGCGCACCTCGGTCGCGGGCGAGATCGTCTCAGCGGGCTTCTCGGAGTACCTGGGCATGGCGCATCCGTACCCCCGGCGCACCGGCGGACACCTGACCTCGCCGACCGACACGCAGACGTGCTCAGGGCGGCCGGGCCCTCACCGGCGGCGGTGCTCCTCGCGGTTGAGCGCGTCGATCGAGCGTGGATGGAGCACGCCGGCGAGCACGACCACGGCGAGGACCAAAGCGGCGGCGGCGACGCCGGGGGACGCCGTCCGGACGTTCCAGGCCAGGCCGATCAGAAGCAGCTGCGAGAGCAGCACGGGGCTGCGCGACCAGGGGCGCAGCGTGTGCATGCCCCAGGCGCACGCTCCCAACCCCACGCCGTAGGCGAGGAAGAAGAAGCCGCCGGCGATGCCGACCAGGACGCCGCCGGGGTGGTGGCTGACCATCTCGCCGATCCCGAAGAGCGCACACAGGATCCCCTCGACGAGCACCAGCCCCGCCGCCGCGCGCAGCGGCGCCAGTCGTTCGGCACCCGACGGCCGCTCCGCGGGCGCCTTGTCGGTGCCGTCGGTGCCGTCGGTGCCGTCGGTGCCGTCGGCGCCGTCGGTGCCGGGCACGGGTTCCTCGGGAGCGCCGTCCCCGGACGGGCCGGAGGAGCCAGGAGGGACATCGCGCGCCACGGTGCGCGAGCCTACCTGCGGCACCGGTGGGACGGCTGTGACCAACCTGACCATGCGACCCCCTTGTGCGCAGGCCCCGGAGTTGGAACGATCGGAGGAGTCACCAGGGGGTGTTCGACCGCCGGTGGCCCGTCCGCGTGCCCGGCCACGAGCCGAGGCGGCGCGGGAGAGAAACGCGAGCCGGCCATCGCCGGCGGCGTACGACGTGAGATGAGGAGCCCTCCGCCATGGATTGGCGTCACCGCTCTGCGTGCCTCGACGAGGACCCGGAGCTGTTCTTCCCCATCGGCAACACGGGGCCTGCGATCATGCAGATCGAGGAGGCCAAGCAGGTGTGCCGACGTTGCGAGGTGCGCGAGCAGTGTCTCGCGTGGGCCCTCGAGGCGGGGCAGGACCACGGCGTGTGGGGCGGCCTGAGCGAGGACGAGCGGCGCGCCCTGAAGCGCCGCAACGCCCGCGCCCGGGTGCGCACCGCCTGATCGCCCTCGGTCACCGAGCAGCTCCTCACGAGGCCGCCACCTCGACCCGGACCCGGGTGCCGCCGCGCGCCGTCGCCCGGGCGATCTCCAGTCGACCTCCCAGCTCGCCCACGAGCGTGCGGACGATCGACAGACCCAGCCGGCCCGTGTCCGGATCGAAGTCGATCGGCACCCCGACGCCGTCGTCCAGGATCTCGACGTCCAGACCCCCGTCGCGCCGGACGGGGCGGACCTCGACCCGGCCGCCGGCGCCCTCGGGGAACGCGTGCTCGACCGCGTTCTGCAGCAGCTCGGTGAGCACCATGGCCAACGGCGTGGCGACGTCGGAGGAGATCGAGCCGAAGCTGCCGCGGCGCCGCATCGTGACGTGCTCCCCGCGGCCGCCGACGTCGGCGAGCAGGCGCAGGAGCTGGTCGGCGACCTCGTCGAACTCCACGCGCTCGTCGAAGGACTGACTGAGCGTCTCGTGCACGACCGCGATCGCGGCCACCCGGCGTACCGCCTCGTCGAGCGCCTGGCGTCCAGCGTCGTCGCCGAGCCGCCGCGCCTGCAGGCGCAGCAACGCCGCCACCGTCTGCAGGTTGTTCTTCACCCGGTGGTGGATCTCCCGGATCGTGGCGTCCTTGGTCACCAGCTCCCGGTCACGGCGCCGCAGGTCGGTCACGTCGCGGAGCAGCACCAGCGCCCCGGTACGTCGCCCCTGCGGCAGCAACGGGATGGAGCGCATCACCACGGTCGCCTCGCCGTTGCCGAGCTCGGTGTCCCGGGGCAGTCGGCCACCGAGGACGGCGGAGAGGGTCTCCTCATCGGAGCGGCGGCTCGCCGGCACCAGCAGCCGCGTGATCTCGGCGAGCAGCTGGCCCTGGAGGTCGCCGGCCCAGCCCAGACGGCGGTAGACCGACTGGGCGTTGGGACTGGCGAAGGACACCCGACCGTCCACGTCGAGCCGGATGAAGCCGTCCCCGACGCGCGGTGAGTCGGCGTGGTCGCCGCGCTGCCCCTGTTGGGGCAACAGGCCGGCACCGAGCATCAGCGAGAGCTCCGCGGCCGCGTCCAGGTAGGCCAGCTCCAGACGGGAGGGCGTGCGCACCCCGTGCAGGTTGGTGTGCCGGGTGACGACGGCGACCCGGTGCGGGCCGCCTGTTCCGGCGCCTGTTCCGGCGCCCGTTCCGGCGCCCGTTCCGGCGCCCGTTCGGCGCACCGGGACAGCCTCGACCCGCACCGGCACTCCCGCGCGCCACTCGGGCTCGCCCTCCCGGGCGATGCGCCCCTGCTCCCACGCCACGTCCAGGAGGCCGGCGGGCCGGAGCTGGGACGCGCCGACGATGTCGTCCACGATCGCCGTGGGCCCGGTGGTGGGGCGGATCTGCGCGGCCGCCCAGAACCGCCCGCCGTCGCGGTCCGGCACCCACAGCACCAGGTCGGCGAAGGAGAGGTCGGCGAGGATCTGCCAGTCCGCGAGGAGCGCCAGGAGCCAGTCCCGGTCGGCGTCCTCGAGCGCGGTGTGGGCGCGCACCACCTCGGTCAGCGAGGGCACCGGCTCAGCCTACGCAGCCGGGCGCGGTCGGCGTCACTCCCCGGTCGCGGATCCGGCGCCCCGTGCCGTGCCCGGAACGGCGGTGGCGACACGTCCCGGGAGGGTCCCGGTGGCCGTGGGGCGGACCGACCGGCCGCCCGCCCGGTGCGAGCCGGTCGCATCCTGCGCTCCCCGGGAGGCCGAGGGACGGGCCGGGCGCGGCGTTCCTGCTCCCGGACGGACCGGTCCCGCGGAGCGGCCTTCTCGCGCCGGCGTGGTGGGCAGCGCCTGCGAGCGGCCCCGCTGGCCCGGGGTCGGCGCCGTGGTGGGTGCCGCGCCGGACCGATGCCCGGGCAACGCGGTGGGGGCGCCGGGGGTCGGCGAGCCGGGGCGGGAGGCGTGGGGCGAGGGCTCGGGGTGGCGCGTCGCTCCCGGCGGCGCGGGCGCGGGCGTCGCCGTCGACCGACCCTCGGGGGTCGTGGGCGGCGAGGGGCGGGCGGGCGTCGGCGTCGCCGCCGGGTCTGCGGGCGCCGGCGTCCCCGGAGCAGTGGGCGCCGGGGCCGGGAGGTCGAAGGGCAGGAAGTGCTCGGAGAACCGCGCGACGACGCGCTGGACCGGGTCGGGCAGCACGTCGGCGGCGGCGGCTCCGGTGCCGGCGGCCAGCGCGATCACCAGGCCGCCGGCGGCGAGGGCCGCGCGACGGCGCCGTCCAGCCCGGGCACCGCCCGGCACGCGCAGCACCGGGGTGTCGAGTCCGGCGGCGCGGCGCCCCGCCAGCAGCGCCGCGAGGTCACCGGAAGGCTCGGGCGCCAGCCCCCGGCCCCGGGCCGCGAGCGCGTCGAGGCGGGCGGCGAGAGCGGGGTCTGCGGCGACGCCGGTGTGCGCGGCGAGGTCGGCCAGCGCCTCGGCGACCTGCGGCGCACGCTCGTCGTGCTCGGGTCCGGTCGTCACGGTGCCCTCCTCTCTCCGGTCTGGGGATCGACGTGGTCGCGCAGGGCGATCAAGCCACGGCGTTGCAGTTGTTTGACGGCCCCCGGCGTCTTGCCGAGGACCTGAGCGGTCTCCTCGATGCTCAACCCGGCCACGATCCGCAGGGCGACCACGTCGCGCTGGTCGCTGCGGAGCCCGGCCAGCAGGTCCAGCGCACGGGCGGCGGCCTGCCCGTCGATGACCTCCATCTCGGTGGAGGGGGCGTGGCGGGGGTCACCGTCGCCCTCGTAGGCCACGAGCACCGGGCGCCGCGCCCGGGCGCGGAACTCGTCGACGAGCCGCGCATGCGCGACGGAGAAGACGAAGGTCCGCAGGCCGGCGCTGCCGCCGTGCAGCTCGCCGAGGCGCCGGAACACCTGGAGGACCACCTCCTGGCACAGTGCCTCCCCGTCCTCGGCGCCTCGCGTCTGCAGGTAGCCCAGCACGCCAGGGGCGAGCGCGCGGTAGAGATCGCCGAGTGCCTCGGAATCTCCTCCGCGTGCTCGCTCCAGGAGCTCATCGTCTGCGTCGACCATCGACCCCCCTGCTCGGCCTCAGTCTCCCGCATGCGGGAGACTCGCCGCGGAGTACCCGAGAGATCCGGCCGGCTGGACGTGGCGGTCAGCGCCCTCGGTCAGGACGCGTCCGGACCGCTCGGCTGCGCCGCGTGACTCGGGCGGGCCGGGTGGCTCGGGTGCGTCGGACGAGCCGGATGGGCCGGATGGGTCGGCGTGGCGGCCTGAGTGGGCCGCGTCGGGCTTGCCGCCTGCGTGGGCCGGGCCGGGTGCGCCGGGTGGACCGGGTGCGTCCCGGTGCCGGCAGCAGCGCGGTGACTGTGGGCGTCGGCGACGGTGGCCGCAGCGATGTCGGCGGGCGACGGCGTCGAGGTCGGCTCGCCCGTGGAGCTCGTGGCGGCCTGTGCGGGCGTCGCCGCGTCGGTCGACTCGGTCGCGTCCGGCGTCGTGGTCGGGTGAGCGGGGTGGCTGGGGTGAGCCGGGTGGCTCGGGGTCGGCGTCGCGGCGGCCTGCGTCGGGTGCGCCGGGTGGGTCGGGTGCACGGGGTGGGCCGGGTGCACCGGGTGGGCCGGGTGGCTCGGGTGCACGGCCTGCTGGGCGACCGCGGCTCCGATGCCGAGGGCCGACACCGCCGCGACCGCCACGCCTGCCGCCGCGATCCGAGCGCCTGCGGGGGTGCGAGTCATCCTGGGTCCTTCCGTCGGTCCCACCGACCTGTTTTCGGTGGGGTCTTCACCCGCGGTCATCGTCGCCGGGCCGGTCGCAGTTACGCCTGCGGGATGGGAAGATGCGGCCCATGGTCTCGGTCTTCTGGCGGCAGGTGGTCGAGAGCGGCCTGCGCGTCCCCCAGGACCGGCCGCTCGCCGAGATGACGGTCGAGCTCACCGCGATGCTGGGCGATCCCGACCCCGATGTCCGCGACGGCATCGGGTTCCCCACGCTGGCCACGTGGATCGGCGAGGGGGTGTACGACGACCTGCTGGCGGGGCTCGGCGACGGGATGGGCGTCGGCCTGGCCCAGGGCCTGGGCGAGACCGGCACCGACAGCGTCTTCATCCGCAGCTACTCCGCGCTGGTGCTGGCCGAGTGCCTCGACCGCGACAGCCGCGCGGACCTGCTTTCCACCGAGACGGTGCTGCGCTGGGGCGACCGGCTGATGAGCTGGTACGTCCGCGAGCAGGACCTCCGCGGGTTCGTCCCCGGGCGCGGTTGGGCGCACGCCGTCGCGCACGGCGCCGACGCGCTGGCCGCCTTGGCCCGCTCTCCCCGCCTGGGTCGCCACGAGCTCGTGGTGCTGCTCGACGTGGTCGCCGACCGGCTCCTCGCGCCGGCGGACACGTTCTTCGTTGCCGGCGAGGTCGACAGGATGGCGCTGGCCGTGCGGCACGTGCTCCAGCGGGACGTGCTCGAGCTGGGCATCCTCGAGCCCTGGGTCGCCCGGATCGCGGCGCGCGCCATCCCCGCCGGCAGCCCGACCCAGCATCCTTTCCGTACCGCCGGCAATGCGCAGGCGTTCCTGCGCAGCCTCCAGCTTCAGCTCGCCCTCGGGGCGCCGCAGCCGGCGGTCCGCACCGATCTGCTGCTCGTGCTCGTCGACCAGCTGCGGGCGACGAACGCTCCGTACTTCCCCCGGCCGGGACGGCGGGCCCGCGGCACCGGCGCGGTGGGCACGGCTCGCTAGTCTCCCGCCATGAGCGAGGAGCAGGCGGCGGGTCCGGACGAGCAGCACGCGGGCGTGCACGCCGTAGCGGTGGCGCGCGCCCACGGCGTGGAGACGATGTTCACCCTCTCGGGCGCCCATGTCTTCCCGCTCTACGACGGCGCGGTGCACGCCGACCCTCCCTTGCGGATCCTCGACGTGCGGCACGAGCAGACCGCCGCGTTCGCGGCGGAGGCCACCGGCAAGCTGACCCGGACGCCCGGCTTCGCGGTCCTCACCGCGGGACCCGGCGTGACGAACGGCGTCAGCGCGATGACCCAGGCGATGTTCGCCGGCTCTCCCATGGTCGTCCTCGGCGGCCGGGCGCCGGCGAACCGCTGGGGCTCGGGCTCGCTCCAGGAGCTGGACCAGCCGCCGATCCTGGCGCCGGTCACCAAGGCCGCGCGGACGCTGCACACCGCCGCCGAGGTCGGTCCCGGGCTCGACGAGGCGTTCACGATCGCGGGCAGCCCCCACCGGGGTCCGGTCTTCGTCGACGTGCCGATGGACGAGCTGTTCGCGACCGCGCCCGCCCAGGACCGCACGGCGCCGCCCGCCGTTCGACCCGCTGTGGACGACGAGGCGGTGGCGCGGGTCGCCCGGCTGCTCGGCGCAGCACGCCACCCCGTGCTCGTGCTCGGCACCGACGTGTGGACCGACCACGCCGAGGAGGCCGCGCTCCGGCTCGTCGAGGGCCTCGGCCTGCCCACGATCACCAACGGCATGGGCCGCGGGGTCGTCCCCGGCGGGCACCGGTTGCTGGTGACCAAGGCCCGGCGCCAGGCACTCGGCGAGGCGGACCTCGTGCTCGTGGTCGGCACCCCACTCGACTTCCGGCTCGGCTACGGCGTGTTCGGACCCGCCGAGGCCCCGGCAGCGGTCGTGCACCTCGCCGACTCGCCCGGCCAGATCTCCGCACACGCCACGCTGGCCACGCTGGCAGAGGGCCTCTCCGGCGACCTCTCCGTGCTGCTCGACGCGCTGCGAGAGGCTGTGGAGGGTCTGCGGGTGCG
The DNA here is from genome assembly GCA_051961835.1 of Marmoricola sp. Lineage (GTDB taxonomy): Bacteria > Actinomycetota > Actinomycetes > Propionibacteriales > Nocardioidaceae > Marmoricola. Next base: position 13,908 of record JBQCCW010000271.1, read on the forward strand.
TCCCGACTGGGCGTCGTGGGTCAGCGGTCTGCAGGACTCCGTCGCGTCCGCCACCGAGCGGGACGCCGCGCTCCTCGCCGCCGAGGCCGACCCGATCCACCCGGCGCGGATCTACGGTGAGCTCGTCCCCCGGCTCGCCCAGGACGCAGTCGTGGTCGGCGACGGCGGCGACTTCGTCTCGTTCGCCGGCAAGTTCGTCGAGCCGGCCCGTCCCGGCGGCTGGCTCGACCCCGGGCCGTACGGCTGCCTGGGTGCGGGAGCCGGCGCTGCCCTCGCGGCCCGGCTCGCCCGGCCGTCGGCGCAGGTGGTCCTGCTCTACGGCGACGGTGCCGCCGGCATGTCGCTCATGGACGTCGACACGATGGTGCGTCACGACCTGCCCGTCGTGATGGTCTGTGGCAACAACGCGGCCTGGGGACTGGAGAAGGGCCCGATGCAGATGCTCTACGGGTACGACGTGGCGGCGGACCTGGCCCCGCGCACGGCGTACGACGAGGTGGTCCGCGCCCTGGGTGGCGCCGGCGAGACGGTGACCGACCCCCGACAGATCGGCCCCGCCCTGGACCGTGCGTTCGCCGCCGGCGTGCCGTATCTCGTCAACGTGATCACCGACGTCGAGGCCGCCTACCCGCGCAGCACGTTCGGCATCTGACCGGGCACCTGACAGGCCGGCGCCCCCGGGGGCTACCGTCCCGCCAGCCGCGCCAGGAACCGCTCCGCGTCGACCACCACCCGGGTGACCTCCCCCGAGCCGAGCAGCCGCTCCTCGGCGTCCCGGGCGGCGACGGTGAACCGCACGAGCCGCCCGTCGACGTGCGCGACCGAGGCGGTCACCGACACGACGGCGCCCACCGGCGAGGCCGCGACGTGCTCGAGGGAGACCCGGGTGCCGACCGTGGTCGCGCCGGGCGCGAGCCCGTCGGCGACCGCGGCACAGGTCGCTGCCTCCGCCCAGGCCAGCAGCCGGGGGGTGCCGAGCACCGGCAAGCTCCCGGAGCCGACCGCACGGGCGGTGTCGTCCTCCCCGACGGTGAAGGTCACGGTGGCGGTGCTGCCGGGCTCGAGAGGCATGGCCCCATCAAAGCAAGAGACCGGGACCACACGGGTCCCGGTCGGGTGCTCAGGCGTTGGGGCGCTTGCCGTGGTTCGCGCCCTTCTTCTTGCGCGCACGACGCTTACGTCCGGTCTTGCCCATCGGTCCTCCTCGAGGGTGCCTGGGAGTCCTCGGCGGCTCCACGATCGCCTTCATTGTCCCAGGCGACGCGCCACGGACGAAATCGGGCTCCCTCGCGCTAGTCGGCGCGCTCGATGCGGACCTGGACCTGCCGGATCGACAGCATCACCCGCTGCCGCAGCCCTTCGGGAGCGACCTCGTGGCAGGACCGGGCGACCAGCGTCTTCACGGTGCGCTCGAGGTCGTACTTCGCCAGGCACGGCCCGCACTCGTCGAGGTGTTGCTGGATCTGTGCACAGTCGGCCTGGTCGAGCTCGTTGTCGAGGAAGAAGAAGACGCGGTCGAGGATCTCCGAGCAGTCCGTGCCGGGACCGTGGCTGTGCCCGACCTCCTGGCTCAGGGGACGGCCGCTGCCGTCGTCGCATCCCATGTCATGCCCCTCCCGTCGTACCCGAGGGAAGCAGATCGTTGTCACGGACGTAGTCGGCGAGCATCTCCCGCAGCTGACGGCGGCCGCGGTGGAGCCGCGACATCACCGTGCCGATCGGCGTCCCCATGATCTCCGCGATCTCCTTGTAGGGGAAGCCTTCGACGTCGGCGAGGTAGACCGCCAGCCGGAAGTCCTCGGGCAGCCGCTGCAGCGCGGCCTTGACGTCGGAGTCGGGAAGGTGCTCCAGCGCCTCGCTCTCGGCCGACTTCAGGCCGCTGGAGGTGTGGGACTCCGCGCGGTGCAGCTGCCAGTCCTCCACGTCCTCGGCCATGGACTGCTGGGGCTCGCGCTGCTTCTTGCGGTAGGGGTTGATGAAGGTGTTGGTCAGGATCCGGTAGAGCCACGCCTTGAGGTTCGTGCCCGGCCGGAACTGGTGGAACGAGCCGTACGCCTTGGCGAACGTCTCCTGCACGAGGTCCTCGGCGTCCGCGGGGTTGCGGGTCATCCGCATCGCGGCCGAGTAGAGCTGGTCGAGGAACGGCAGGGCGTCGCGCTCGAAGCGGAGCTGGCGCCCCGCCTCGGTCTCGCTCGCGACATCGACCGCCGGGGCGTCCGGCGTCGGGACGTCGGCGGTCGGGGCGTCGACGCTCTCGGCGACCGGCTGGGGAGCCCGGTCCGGTGCCGTGTCGGTGGTGTCGGCAGGGTCGGTCATCACCGACCAGCCTACCGGTCGCTCCAGCACTGCCTGCATGTCGGCGACAACGCCCTCCCGCCCCGAAGCATTCCCCGACGAGCGTCCGTCGTCGAGGCGGACGGGCCGGTCAGGCGCCGCTGACCTCCCGCACCAGCCACTCCAAGACGCCCTCCTGGAGCACGCCGAGCGCGTCCTCCTGGCCGAGGTCCGCGCGGCGCGGCACGGCGAACCCGTGGTCCCCGCCGGGCCCCGCGACCAGCTCGGTGCCCTGCGGGAACTCCTCGGGTCGCCCGAAGGGGTCTCGAGTCCCCTGGACGACGAGCACCGGAACCCGGGCGCCGGTGAGCTCCGCGACCCGGCTGCGCTCGGGACGGCCCGGCGGGTGCAGTGGAAAGGCCAGCGCGAGGACGCCGCTGGCGCCGGCGCGCCGCCCCAGCCGGCACGCCGCCCGAGCCCCGGCGCTGCGACCACCGACCACCAGCGGGGTCCGCACCCGCACGGTGTCGAGCACGGCGCGGTAGCAGGAGTCGATCACCTCGGGCCGGGGGGCGAGCCGCGCGCCGGCACGCCGCCAGGGCATCTCCACGAGCGCCACGTTGATCCCCTGGGCGGGAAGCCGCCGGGAGAGCTGCACGAGGTCGCGCGCGTCGATCCCTCCGCCGGCTCCGTGGGTGAGCACCAGCGTGGCGACCGGCCGGTCGGCGCGGCGCATCACCAACCGCGCCTCCCCGCGAGGCGTGGCGACGAAGCGCTCGGAGGGCATCAGGCCTCGGCCGGCAGCGGCTCGACGAGCTCGGGTCCGTTGTTGCGCACGTTCGAGACCAGCGGCGACACCGGCTGGGCGACGAGGTCGCCGGGCCGCTCGCCCGACAGCGCCGGGTGCAGCAGCCCGAGGAGCTCGTCACGATCGGTGAGCTCGGGGTCCAGCCAGGCGGCATACCGGTCCGTAGTGAGCATCATCGGCATCCGCTCGTGGATGACGCCCAGGTCGTCCTCGGCCTGCGTGGTGATCACCGTGGTGGACCACACGAACCGGTCGGGGTCGTCCTCGGCCTTGGTCGGGTCTCGCCAGATCTCGTAGAGGCCGGCCATCGCGAGGACCCCTCCGTCGCGGGGGCGGATGTAGTACGGCTGCTTGCGCGGCTTGCCGGCCTTCGTCAGCTCGGAGGTGACATACCACTCGTAGTAGCCGTCGGCCGGCAGGATGGCCCGACGCCGCTCGAAGGCCCTCCGGTACGCCGGCTTCTCCGCGACCGTCTCCACCCGGGCATTGATCATCCGCGACCCGATCGACCGGTCCTTGGCCCAGAACGGCACCAGGCCCCAGGTCATCGTCCGCAGCTGGCGAGCGCTCCCGACGTCGCCCGACGCGCTCGCCGGAGCCTGCGGCTCGGCTCTCTCGGCCGACGCCGGCCGCTGGACGACGGCGTAGACCGGCTTGGTCGGCGCGACGTTCCAGTCCGGCGGCAGGTGCGGCAGCTCGGCCTGCTCGACGTCGAAGACCTCCGCGAGCTCCTCGGCGTCGCGGCTCGAGGCGTAGCGGCCGCACATGGGCTCACCCTAGCCAGCCACCGCGCCGAGGCGGGCTGCGAGGGCGGCGGCCCCCTCGACCGTTCCGGGCAGGTCCTCCACCACCGCCCGGAACGGTCCCCGGCCGAGCGTGTCGACCAGGTCCAGCACCCGGGCGACGTCGCGCCCGAGATCCGTCGTACGGCGGGCGAGGACGATCAGCCGCCCTCCTTCCGTCCGGCACAGCGTCTCCTCCCCGGGGAAGACGCGGCGGAGCCGGTCGGCTACCTCCAGGACCCCCAAGGCCTCGACCAGCCTCGACCGGCCGCACGCTGCCCCCGCCGTCCCCGTCGTCGGCCCCGTCGTCCCCCCGGTCGTCGTCGTCCGCGGCATGTCGACGACGACCAGGGCGTGCGTGCTGGTGACCGGCTGCCCGAGAAGGTCCGCCTCCCGATAGACCTCCTCCAGTCGCGCGGTGAGGTGAGCCGGGCCCGCCAAGCCGGTCAGCGGGTCCTGACACGTCCGGCTCAACGCGTGCCCCAAGGCCTCCTCCGCCCAACCCACCGCCAGCGCCTGGAGCATCCGGAACGAGGGCCCCCCGCCCTCGGCTCCGTCCGCACCGTCCGCACCGTCCCCCCGACGCTGAGGGGTCGCCCGGCGCAGCGCCTCCATCGCCTCGCCGAGGCCGGCGCCCTCCCGCGCCAGCCGTGCTCCCGCCTCCCCCGCGGTCGCCTCCGGGTCACCTCCGTCGGCCAGTGCGGCGACGACACAGGCGAGATGCTGCTCCATGTCACCGCTCCTCTCGCCGTCCACCTCTCCGGTGGTGTCCGGCCCTTCCCCCCCGAGGGCCGGACACCTGCAGAACGGGGCAGCACGCAGTTCATGACGCGACATCGGCAGAACTTTTCAGCTGGCCGGACTTTTCGGCCGTATCCCCGACCCCATCGCTGCGTTGGACACTCCAGGACGCACCGTCCTGCCCTGCCCTGTGTCCCCAGCCCCCGCTCGTCGACCCCAGGAGTCCTCGCCCACGATGCCGCCGCTGAGCACCGCCCCCGCCGCCGAGGAGGTCTCCGACGCCGCGCTCATCGCGCGCGTGCGGGCCGGCGACGTCGCGAGCTATGGCACGCTGTTCGCCCGGCACCGGGAGGCTGCCAACCGGCTCGCCCGGGCGCTGACCCAGCCCGCCGACGCCGACGATGTGGTCGCCGATGCGTTCGCCAAGGTGCTCGCTGCCCTCCAGGACGGCAAGGGGCCAGACGAGGCGTTCCGGCCCTATCTGCTCACGGCCGTGCGGACCTGCCACGTCGACCGGCGCCGCTTCAGCGCCCGGGTGACCCCGACCGACGACGACGCGGTGCTGGACACCGGCACCACCGTTCTCGACCCCGCCGTGGCAGGGTTCGAGGGCAGCGCGGCGGTCGAGGCGTTCCGGAGCCTTCCCGAGCGCTGGCAACTGGTGCTGTGGCACCTGGACGTGGAGGGTCAGAAGCCCGCGGCGGTGGCGCCGTTGCTCGGGATGGCCCCCAACGCCGTGTCGGCCCTGGCCTACCGGGCGCGCGAGGGCCTGCGGCAGGCCTACCTGCAGCAGCACGCCGCCGAGGCAGCCCGGGAGGAGTGCCGCCGCACCCACGAGCTGCTCGGCGCGGCGGTCCGTGGGGGCGTGTCGCGACGCGACCGGCAGCGGATCGACGCCCACCTGCGCGAGTGCCGCGCGTGCACCGCGCTCTACCTCGAGCTGACCGAGCTCAACACGACGCTGCGGGCCGTGCTCGGACCGCTGGTTCTCGGCGGCGTCGCTGCGGCCTACCTCACCGGCACGACCGGCGGCACGAGCGTCCTTGCCGGCGCCTCGGTCCTCGCCGGCCGCGCCCGGGACACCGTCGCGGCGCACACGCAAGCAGCGTTGGCCGCGGCCGTCGCGGGCGCCGCCGCGATGGCCGCCGTGACCGGGATGGTGGTGCTGCACGACCGGGTCACGCCGGCTCCTGCCGCACAGGCGGACGCGCCGGTGAGCATCGGGTCGCCGACTCCCGGGTCGCGCCCGAGGGGGCCGGAGCACCCCGCGTCACCGGCGAGCACGGCGGCGCACCGCTCCGCCTCGTCGACCGCCGGAGGCCGCCGGCCGGGGGCCGGCGTACCCGTGCCGGCGGCTCTCGCCCCTGCAGGCGCCGGGGGCTCCACCGCCACCCCGTCCTCGGCGACCCCCACCGCTGCGCCCCGCTCGCCCGGCGGCTCGTCCGGTGGCTCGTTCGGGACGCCCGGACGCGGCCCGTCGGGCAACCCGACCCGACCGGCCCCGGCACCGCCCAAGCAGCCCTCCTCCCAGCCTTCCTCCCGGGCCGCCACGCTGACGGTCTCCGCGGGCCTGCTGCGCGGCGGCCCGGGCTCGGGCGGCGCTCCGGTCGACGCGGGCCTGGCGCTCGGCGGCGTCCCCGCCGCCCACCTCGCGGCCGTGGACGCCGACGTGGCGGGCCAGCGCCTCGCGCTCGCACTTCCCTGACGCGGCGCCGCCGGGCAGGGAGGCGGAGCAGCAGGCCGAGCCGACGGCTGCGGGGACGGTTCGAGGACGGGCGCATCGGGTATGCCGATGACCATGACGCTGATCCGCACCGTGGCCAGGCCGATGCTCTCCTCGATGTTCGTGGTGGGAGGGATCAACGCGTTCAAGAACGCCGAGGGGCACGCCCAGAAGGCGCAGCCGGTCACCGACCGCCTCGTGGGCTCGGTGCGCCAGGCGGTCCCCGGAGCGCCGGTGCCGACCGACCCGGTGACGCTGGTCCGGATCAACGCCGGGGTCCAGCTCGTCGGCGCCGCCGCACTCGCGACCGGACGCGCGCCCCGACTCGGCGCCGCCCTGCTCGCCGCGAGCCTGCTGCCGACGACGGCGGCCGGCCACCGGTACTGGGAGGAGACCGATCCGAACGCCAAGCTGACGCAGAAGATCGGCTTCTTCAAGAACGTCTCCATGTTCGGCGGCCTGCTCCTGGCCGCCGTCGACACCGAGGGCAAGCCCGGCCTCACCTGGCGTGCCCGCCACGCCGCGAAGGACGCGAAGCGGGAGGCCAAGCACGTCGCGAAGGCCGCCAAGATGGAGGCCAAGCTGGCCACCAAGGGCGCGACGATGACCGGAAAGGCTGCCGGCAAGGCCGCCAAGGGAGCCGCCGCGGCGGCTGCCGCCAAGGTCGCCCTCTGAGCCTCGGGCGAGGCGGCCGATAGCCTGCGGGGGTGAGCAGCGACCCCGCGGACTGGCCCGCGCCGACGGCACCGGAGCCGGTGTGCGCGCGCGTCGAGTTGCCCGGCTCGAAGTCGCTGACCAACCGGGCGCTGATTCTCGCGGCCCTCGCCGACGGACCCTCCACGGTACGGCGCGCGTTGCGCTCCCGGGACACCGAGCTGATGGCGCGGGCGCTGAGCGGCCTGGGCGCCACCGTGGACGCCGTCGCCGACGACTGGCGGGTGACGCCCGGCGCGCTGACGGGTGACGTCCGGGTCGACTGCGGGCTCGCCGGCACCGTCATGCGGTTCGTGCCGCCGGTGGCGGCGCTGGCGACGGGCGACGTCGCCTTCGATGGCGACCCCCACGCCCGCACCCGGCCGATGGGCGAGGTGCTCGCCGCACTGCGCGGCCTCGGGGTCGACCTCGACGACGGAGGACGTGGCGCGCTGCCGTTCGTCGTGCACGGGGCCGGCTCGGTCACCGGCGGGCAGGTCGTGCTCGACGCCTCGGCCTCGAGCCAGTTCGTCTCCGCGCTGCTGCTCGCCGGCGCCCGCTACGACAAGGGCGTGGACGTGCTCCACGACGGCAAGCCCGTCCCCTCCCTGCCGCACCTCGAGATGACCGTCGCCTGCCTGCGCGAGCACGGCGTGGAGGTCGAGGACACCGAGGCGAACCGGTGGCGGGTGCACCCGGGGCCGGTCCACGCCGTCGACGTCACGATCGAGCCGGACCTGTCCAACGCAGCGCCGTTCCTGATGCTGGCGATGACCAGCGGGGGCAGCGTCACCGTGACCGGCTGGCCCCGCACGACCACGCAGGCGGGCGATGCGCTGCGCGACCTGCTCGCCCGGATGGGCGCCGAGGTCGAGCTCACCGACGACGGGCTCACCGTCGCGGCCGGCGACGGCATCCGCGGGATCGACGTGGACCTGCACGACCTCGGCGAGCTCACTCCGGCGCTGGCCGCCCTGTGCGCGCTGGCGGACTCCCCGTCCCACCTGCGCGGCATCGCGCACATCCGCGGTCACGAGACCGACCGGCTCGCGGCGCTGGCACGCGAGCTCACCGCGCTCGGCGCGGACGTCACCGAGCACGACGACGGCCTGGAGATCCGCCCGGCGCCGCTGCACGGGGGACGGTTCCGCACCTACGCCGACCATCGGATGGCGCACGCCGGCGTGCTGCTCGGTTCCGCGGTGGCGGGGGTCCTGGTCGAGGACGTCGCCACCACCGCGAAGACCTTCCCGGGCTTCGCCGAGGTGTGGTCGGCGCTCCTCCGCGGCGGAAGCACGCAGGAGAAGCAGCCCTGAGTCCGCGCTACGACGAGCACGATCCGGAGAGCTACGAGCGTCCCCGGCGTCACACCCGTCCGCGCACCAAGGACCGGCCGGACTTCGCCGACGCGACGCCCGGCGGGGTGGTGACCGTCGACCGGGGGCGCTACACCTGCCTGCTCGAGCACGGCGACCACGCCTCGGACACCGTCGTCACCGCGATGAAGTCGCGCCCGCTCGGCCGCAAGGGCGTCGTGGTCGGCGACCGGGTCGGCCTGGTGGGGGACCTCAGCGGCGTGGACGGCAGCCTGGCCCGCATCGTCACCGTCGAGGAGCGCAGCACGGTGTTGCGTCGTACGGCGGACGACGACGACCCGGTCGAGCGGGTGATCGTCGCGAACGCCGACCAGCTGGTCGTCGTCACCGCGCTCGCCGACCCCGAGCCCCGTCCCCGGTTGATCGACCGGGCCCTGGTGGCGGCGTACGACGCCGGCATGGAGCCGTTGCTCGTGCTCACCAAGGCCGACCTCGCCTCGCCGGACGGGCTGCTCGAGGCCTACCGGCCGCTCGGCGTCCCCGCGGTGGCGACGCAACGCGGCGCCGACGTGACCGCGGTCCGCGACCGGCTGACCGGCCGGCACAGCGTGCTGCTGGGTCACAGCGGCGTGGGTAAGTCGACGCTCGTCAACGCCCTCGTGCCCGACGCCGGGCGGGCCACCGGCGGTGTCAATGCCGTCACCGGCCGCGGCCGGCACACCTCGACCAGCGCCGTGATGCTGCCGCTGCCCGGCGGCGGGTGGATCGTCGACACCCCGGGCATCCGGTCCTTCGGTCTGGCCCACGTCGAGCCGGACCAGCTCATCGAGGCGTTCCCGGACCTGCACGAGCTGACGTAGGCGTGCCCGCGCGGATGCACGCACGGCAGCGAGGAGCCGGAGTGCGGCCTGGACGAGGCCACCGAGGACCTCCGGCCGCGCGTGGAGTCGTTCCGACGGCTGCTCGCCAGCCGGGAGGGCGGCTTCTAGCCCGCTGCTCCGGCCTGCCAGACGGCGCGCGCGCCGGCGTCACCGGTCTGGTAGACGAGGTAGGCGTCGACCACGGCGACGATCGGCAGGAGCACGAACAGCGCCTTCTGCAGGCCCCCGGGCCGGCGCAGCGCCGGGACGACCGCGAGCACGGCCAGGGCGGCGAGCACCCACGCCCCGGCCTGCAGCCGGCCGGCCCACATCTCGTGCTGCTCCACCAGCGGGCCGCCGAGGTGGCGTTGGCTCTTGAGCTGGTCGCCGGTCATCGCGGCGAGCTGGGTGGAGACGCCGGCGACGATGCCGGTGACGAGCAGCGTCCAGAGCAGCCAGTGCCGCCACCGGGGCACCAGCGCGTAGCCCAGCGCGGCGAGGACGGCCACCGGCACGAACACCACCGCCACGTGGATCACGAGGGGGTGCAGGGGAATCCCGTTGAGCTCCACGTCCGACCTCCACGTCCGACACCGACACGTCGCCCGAGGTGGGCCCGGGCGTCGTCAACCCCAGCAGAGCGACCTTGCGTCTGTCTGAACGACGCGCTGGGGAGCGGTGGGCGAGAGCACGTGACCCCCTAACCTGTGCCCATGGCCGACTTCACCGACGACCTGCGTCTGGCGCACGTCCTCGCCGACGACGCGGACGCCTTGTCGACGGCCCGGTTCAAGGCCCTGGACCTCCACGTGATGACCAAGCCCGACCTCACGCCGGTCACCGACGCCGACCGCGCGGTCGAGGACGGCGTGCGGCGTACGCTGTCCCGGGCGCGACCCCGGGACGCCGTGCTCGGCGAGGAGCAGGGCAGCACGGGCCACAGCCAGCGGCGCTGGGTGGTCGACCCGATCGACGGGACCAAGAACTACGTCCGGGGCGTCCCGGTGTGGGCGACGTTGATCGGTCTGATGGTGGACGACGAGGTCGTCGTCGGCGTGGTGTCGGCTCCCGCGCTCAACCGCCGCTGGTGGGCGATGAAGGACGGCGGCGCGTGGACGGGCAAGTCGCTCCTGCGGGCGACGGCCTGCCAGGTCTCCGACGTCTCGCGGATCGAGGACGCCTCGTTCTCCTACTCCTCGCTCTCGGGATGGGAGGAGCGTGATCGGCTCGAGGACTTCCTGGCGCTGTCGCGGCGGTGCTGGCGGACCCGGGCGTACGGCGACTTCTGGTCGTACATGCTCGTCGCCGAGGGCGCCGTCGACGTGGCCGCCGAACCGGAGCTCGCGTTGCACGACATGGCCGCCCTCGACGTCATCGTCCGTGAGGCCGGCGGGATCTTCACCTCGCTCGACGGCGACCCGGGACCGTTGGGCGGCAACGCGCTGGCGACCAACGGCAAGCTGCACGACCAGGCGCTGGCCTTCCTCGCCCAGCTCCCCGAGGAGCAGCACGACGCGCGACCCACGCCGGTCGGGTCGGTCCACGACCTCGCCGCCCGGCGCCGCCGCCACGAGGAGGCGGAAACCGAGGACGGGCCGGAGAGCGGCGGCTGAGGCTCAGCGTGCGAGCGGTGCGTCGACCTCGATCGGCCCCGGGACGCCGGGTGCCGGGTCGCTGAGCGTCGCCGGAGGGACGGGCGTCCCCTCCTCGACCGGGTCGAGGACGGCCGCGTCGTCACGGTCGGCCAGCGGCACGTGCGTGTCGAGGAACCGCTGAGCCAGGTGCGCCGAGGGATGCACCGCGACGGCGGCGACGACCACGATGCCGGCGATGAGCAGCCAGCCCCCGGCACCCCACTGCATGGCGAGGAACGTGTACACCGCGGGCGCCCACACCTTGCCGAGCGTGCTGCTGAGTCCCGACGCTCCCTGGTAGGCGCCGCGCTGCCGGGGGTCCATCAGCTCGGCCTCGAAGGACCAGCTGGCGGCGGACAGGTAGAGCTCGGCTCCGGTCACCGTGACGTGGCCGAGCCACACCAGGACGATCGTGAGGAGCCCGACGGTGTCGTGGGTGGCGAGTGTGATCAGGCAGGACAGCACGAAGAACACTGTCGAGATGCGCACCGCCCGCAGCGCCGAGGTCACGTCGCGCACGCCCCGGGCCGCGAGCGTGGGCAGGAAGATGCACATCACGGTGTTCGTCCCGAAGAGGAACGCCAGCAGCACCCGCGGTGCGTCGGTGCGCTCGACGAGCCAGAGCGGGATGACGACGTTGAGCAGGACCTGGTTGGTCCAGAAGACGCCCGTGAAGAACGTGGTCAGCATCCAGCCGGGGTTGCGCAGCGGGCCGGGGCCCGGCACCTTGACACGCCGCTCCTCGGGGGTGCGCTCGTCGTGGCGGGCGTTGGGCAGCCGCAGGATCATCACCGCGTTGGCCGCGAACAGCACGGTCGTCAGCCACGGCACCCCGCGCAGCACCGTGTCGGAGTCGAACGCCAGCGCGATGCCGCCGACGAGCGAGCCGAGCGTGAACCCGAGGTTGAGCGCGGAGTACATGTAGGCCCGCGAGCCGACCCGCTCGTGCTGAGGCAGGACGTCGATCGTGTACGCGCCGTACGCCGCCTGCCCGAGGCCGCCGACCACCTCCATCGCCGCGGCCATCACGAGGTACGCACCCAGCGTGCCGATGAACGGCCACAACGCGAACAGCGCGGCCTGACCGAGGGCACTCAGCGCCCACATCCGCTTCGGTCCGAAGCGGTCGACCAGCTTGCCGGCGGGAACCGCGGTGACGAAGCTCGCCGCGCCCGCGAGGGTCAGCCCGAGTCCGACCTGGGCGGCGGTGAGACCCACGATCTGGGTGAAGAACACCGCCGAGCCGGTCATGAAGGTGCCCTCGCCCAGCGCGAACAGCAGCGACTGCAGGGAGAGCCGGCCCGCCAGCGGCGACGGCGGGTGCAGCCGCGCGACGACGCGGTCGCGCAACAGGGCCGGGCTCGAGGAGGACATCCCGGTCATTCTCCTGGGCGCGCGGCTCCTCGTCGCCTGGATTTACGGCTCCCCGGTGAGACGTCCGTCGCACCTGGCGGCCGTCGCGGCCCTTGGCTACCGTGGAGGCCCGCGTCCAGGAGGTCGGCTCATGAAGATCAGCGACGTCGTCGCCGCCAAGCCGAGCCGGGAGGTCGTGACGATCGCCCCCGACGCCTCAGTGCGGGAGCTCGTGAGCCTGCTCGCCGAGCACGGGATCGGCGCCGTGGTGGTGTCCGAGGACGGGGCGGCGGTGCGGGGCATCGTGAGCGAGCGGGACGTCGTACGCCGACTCGTCGCCGACGAGTCGGTCCTCGCGGGCCCGGTCTCGGCGATCATGACCGGCGCCGTCCGCTGCGTCGAGCCCACCGAGACGCTGGACGAGGTGCGCCGGCTGATGACCGAGCACCGCATCCGGCACCTCCCGATCGTCGCCGAGGACCGCCTCCTCGGCATCGTCTCGATCGGCGACGTCGTCAAGGCCCACATCGACCAGCTCCAGTTCGAGCGCGACCAGCTCGACTCCTACGTCCACCGGGCCGGCTGACCCCCCGCCGAGTTGCGGCTTGTGGCCGCGCGAGTTGCGGGTCCTGGCCGCGCGAGTTGCGGCTTGTGGCCGCGCGAGTTGCGGGTCCTGGCCCGCCGAGTCGCCCGTTCTGGCCGGGCTGGGCGCGGCCGCTAGGGTCGAGTCCCATGACTGCCGAGAAGCCGGAAGTGGACCCGCACCTGGGCGACGCGCCCACCGACCTGGAAGTGACCGACCTCGTCGAGGGCGACGGCGCCGAGGCGAAGGCCGGGGACACGGTCTCCGTGCACTACGTCGGCGTGGCGCACTCCACGGGCGAGGAGTTCGACGCCTCCTACAACCGCGGCGCCCCGCTGACCTTCCGCCTGGGCGTGGGCCAGGTGATCCAGGGCTGGGACACCGGCGTGCAGGGCATGAAGGTCGGCGGTCGTCGCCGGATCGTGATCCCGCCGCACCTCGGGTACGGCGACCGCGGCGCCGGGGGTGTCATCAAGCCGGGCGAGACGCTGATCTTCGTGGTGGACCTGCTCGACGTGCGCTGAGCCGGACCCTCGGATCGGTCGGCCTCAGCGCCTCGGCGATGAGGCCGACACGCGCACCTGGTGCCCGCCGAGGGCGACGACGTCCCCGGGCCGGAGCTGCCGGCCGCGCCGGGTCTCGGTCTCGCCGTTGACCGTGACCACGCCGTCGAGGAGCAGGTGCTTGGCGTCGGACCCGGAGTCGATCAGGTTGGCCAGCTTGAGGAACTGGCCGAGCCGGATCGACTCGTCACGGCTCGAGATCTCCTCCACAGCAGCCTCCTAGCTGATCGCGACCGTGACGGCGTGGATGAGGACACCCACCAGCCCGCCCACGATCGTGCCGTTGATGCGGATGAACTGCAGGTCCGGACCGACATGGAGCTCGATCTTCCGGGCCGCCTCGCGGCCGTCCCACCGCCGGATGGTGTGGGTGATGATCGCCGCCAGCTCGTCGCCGTACCGGCCGGTCGCCCACACCACGACGTCCGCCACCCGATGCTCCAAGCGACCGGCGAGCGCCTCGTCGGCGACCAGCCGCCGGCCGAACGCGACCAGCTCGGACTCCGCTCGAGCCCGGACCGGTCCCGACGGATCCTCCAACGCCTGGAGCAGCGCACGCCGGAACGCCGCCCACAACGACAAGCCGGTCTCGACGACCTGGGACTGGCCGAGCAGCCGCTCCTAGCGGGTCTCGGCGCTCTCCTGGGTGGCCGGGTCGGTCAGCAGGTCCTGGGCGAGCTGCTCGAGCATGCTGTCGAGCGCGTGCCGGGCGTGGTGGTCGGGGTCGCTGCGGATGTCGGCGAGCCAGCGCAGCGCCTCGCTGTGCAGTCGGTCGGTCACCATGTCGTTCAGCCGTTCCGGCGCCCACCACGGCGCCCGCGCCCCCAGCACCTCGGTGAAGGTGTCGTGGTGGCCGAGGAGCCACCGGTGGCCCTCCTCCAGGACGAGGTCGACGAACCCGTGGTGTGCGCCGTCGGCGACGACCTCGGCGAGCAACGAGCCGGCGATGGGCGAGATCGGCTCCTGGCGGAACCGCGGCAGCACCACCTCGTCGACGAGCGCCCGGACGTCGTCGTCGCGGAGCCGGCGCAGTCCGATCGCCGCCACCGTGGCCGCCTCGGCGGCGGTCCGCCGGGCGTTCTCCGGCTCGGCCAGCCAGGCACCGATCCGCCGGGGCAGCTGCGCGGCGACCAAGCGCTCCCGGATGATCTCCTCGCGCAGGAAGTTCTCGGTGAAGAACTCCTCGAGGCTCTTCCCGAACTCGTCCTTGCGCCGCGGCACCAGCGCGGTATGCGGGATCGGAAGCCCGAGCGGATGGCGGAACAGCGCGGTCACGGCGAACCAGTCCGCGATCGCGCCGACCATGCTCGCCTCGGCGCCCGCGTTCACGTAGCCGAGCAGACCGGCCCACGAGCCGGTGCGGTGCAGGGTGAGCACGTAGACGATCGCCGCCAGCACGAGCAGCGAGAGGGCCAGCGCCCGCATCCGGCGCAGCCGCCGCAGCCGTACGGCGTCCGCCGGGTCCGCGGGCAGCCCCGTGGCGGGTGCGGCCGGAGCAGGAGGGTCCATCAGATCCATGACGCGGCGAACGTACCCGACGCGGTCCGGACCACTTCGGCACAACGGCGACCGCACCATCCGCCACGCCCGTACCATCTGCTGGTGCACAACCGTCTCGGGGCCCTTCTCGCTCTCACTGTCGCTCTCCCGTTCGGGCTGGTCCCCTCCGCCCACGCGGCAGGCCGGGTCGCCACCCATCCGGCCGCTCCCTCGGCGCACGGGCGTGCCGTGGCGGCGCTGCACCGGGCCGAGGGAGTGTTCGCGTCGGTCCCCTGCAAGGGCAGGCCCGCTGCGGCGGACGCGCGACGGACGGCGCCGGCACGGTTGAGCGCCGGACGCGACGCCACCATGGCGCTGCGCGACCTCTGGCTGGACCGCCGGTCGCTGTCCGGAGCCGACCGGACCGCTGCCGCACGCGTGCTGGCAGCGCCGCGCGTCGCCCGGGAGGTTCCCGCGGGCTCCTCGGCGCGCGCCAGCCAGACGAACTTCTACCTCGATACGCCCCACTTCCGGCTGCACTACACGACCGACCCGAACGACTCGAACCGCACGACCGACGCCTTCGCCCAGACGACCGCGCGCGTGCTGGAGTACGTCTACCGCACCGAGGTCGGCACGCTGGGCTTCCGGGCGCCGCTGACCGACCCGACGCCGGCGCTCAACCACGACCCGCGGCGGATCGACATCTTCCTGCGCGACCTGCGCCCCGCGGGCCTCTACGGCTTCTGCCAACCGGTCGACGACGCGAACAGTCTCCACGCCGCGGCGTACTGCGAGCTGGACAACGACTACCTCGACTACGGCACCACGCCGATCCGCGCCCTGCGCGTCACCGCCGCGCACGAGTTCTTCCACGCGATCCAGTTCGCCTACGACGTGGCCGAGGACCGCTGGTTCATGGAGGGCAGCGCGGTGTGGATGGAGGACGTCGTCTACAACGACATCAACGACTACCTCCAGTACGTCCAGGCGCCGCGCGACTACCCCTCGCTCCAGGCCAGCCCGATCAGCAGCCCCGGCAAGTCCTGGGACCACTCGGGCGCCTACAACGTGTACGGCGACTTCAGCGTCTTCAAGTTCCTCACCGGCGAGCTCGGCTCCCGTGACGTCGTGCGGCAGATGTGGGAGGACGCCGATGCCTACGCCCACCCGGGCGTCTACTCCCTGGAGGCCATGGACACGGTCATCCGCGCGCACCGCCGCTCACCCCAGGCGCTGATGGCCCTGTTCGGTGCGTGGAACACCCTCCCGCCGCACACCTACCCCGAGCGCCGCAGCTACCTGCCGGCGCACTACTGGCGGACCCGCACCCTGAGCCGGCAGCGCGGCACCGGCGCCCTCGCTGCGAACCTGTCGCACCTCGCGAGCGCCCCGGTGCAGCTGATCCCCCGGCGCACACTGGCCAAGAACGCGCGGCTGCACGTCGCGCTGCGCTTGCCGCCGGTCACCCACGGCGCGGCCGCCACGGTCCAGGTGCGCCGCCGTGACGGCAGCGTGCGGCTGCGCACCGTGCCGGTGAGCAGCGGCGGTCGTGCGTCGCTGGACCTCCCGTTCAACCCGCGGTCGGTGGCCTCGGTCGTCGTCGTGATGACCAACGGCAGCACGGCGATGGTCGACTGCAGCCAGGTACGGCAGGGCCGGGACTCGTGCGGTGGCCGGGGCCGGTACGCCGGTCGCTACACGCTGCGCGCGCACGTCTCCTGAGCAGCGCCTCGCTCCTCCGGGGCGCTACCGGGGATGCACTAGGTTGCGGGCATGAGGCTGCGACTCACCGATGAGGAGGAGGCGTTCCGCGCCGAGATGCGGACGTTCTTCACCACCGAGGTTCCGGCGGACATCCGCGAGACGGTGCTCGCGGGACGCCACCTGAGCAAGGACCAGATCGTCACCTCCCAGCGGACACTCAACGCCGCCGGGCTCGCCGTGCCGAACTGGCCGGTCGAGTGGGGCGGCCGCGACTGGACGCCCCTGCAGCGGCACCTGTGGCACGAGGAGATGCAGCTGGCCGGCGTGCCGACCCCGCTGGCGTTCAACGCCAGCATGATCGGACCGGTCATCGCGGCCTTCGGCTCCCAGGAGATGAAGGAGCGCTTCCTGCCCCCGACGGCGAACCTCGACATCTGGTGGTGCCAGGGGTTCTCCGAGCCGAACGCCGGCTCCGACCTCGCCTCGCTGACCACCCGGGCGGTCCGCGACGGCGACGACTGGATCGTCAACGGGCAGAAGACCTGGACGACCCTGGGCCAGCACGCCGACTGGATCTTCTGCCTGGCGCGGACCAACCCGGACGCGCCCCGCAAGCAGCAGGGCATCTCGATGCTGCTGTTCGGTATGGACACCCCCGGCGTGACGTTGCGGCCGATCAAGCTGATCGACGGCACGTTCGAGGTCAACGAGGTCTTCTTCGAGGACGTCCGCGTGCCCGGAGACCAGCTCGTCGGAGAGGAGAACGCGGGCTGGAGCTACGCGAAGTTCCTGCTCGGCAACGAGCGCGTCGGCGTCGCCCCGGTGGGTGCCACCAAGCGCGCGCTGGCCACCCTCAAGGAGCACGCCGGCCCCCGGCTCTCCGACGAGGTCGTGGCCAAGCGGTTCGTCGAGCTGGAGAACGAGCTGCTCGCCCTCGAGCTCACCGCGCTGCGTGTGGTCGCGCACTCCAGCGACGGCAAGCCGCACCCCGCCTCGTCGGTGCTCAAGCTCAAGGGCACCGAGCTGCAGCAGGCGGTCTCCGAGCTCGCCGTCGACCTCGCCGGAGAGCTCTCGCTCGCGTCTGGCTCCGACACCGTGCCGGAGTGGGCGGCGCACGCGATGCCGACGTACCTCAACCTCCGCAAGGCCTCGATCTACGGCGGATCCAACGAGATCCAGCGCCAGATCATCGCCGGCACGATCCTCGGGCTCTGAGGAGTGAGCGTGAAGTGACGGCGACGAAGGAGCTGTAGCGGAGCGCGAGCCCCGCAAAGAGCCCGCATCGACACCGACTGTAGAGGAGCAGACGATGGACTTCACCCTCGACGAGGAGCAGGCGGCCCTGCGCGACGCCGTCCGCGGACTGCTGAAGGGCTACGACGCTGCATCGAATCCCGAGCACCGCCGACAGGTCACCGACACCGACCCGGGCTACGACGAGGACCCGTGGGGCCGGTACGCCGAGATGGGCCTGCTCGGGCTCCCCTTCGACGAGGCGGACGGCGGCATGGGCGCCGGACCCGTCGAGGTGGGCGTGGTGGCCGAGGAGATGGGCCGGGTGCTGGCGCCCGAGCCGTACGTCGCCTCGGTGGTGCTGGCCGGCGGGCTCGTGGCCGCGGCCGGCTCCGAGGAGCAGCGCGCCGAGCTGCTCGGCAGCCTGGCGTCCGGAGAGCGACTGCTCGCCTTCGCCCGCGTCGACGAGCACGGTGCGGCGGAGCCGGTGATCCAGGGCGCGCGAGCCGACACGATCGTCTGGGCGGTCGGCGACGAGCTCTTCGTGGGTCCCCGGCCCGACGGGGTCGAGGGATACCGGACGGGTGACGGCGGGCGGGCTGCGCGCCTGGTCTTCGACCGGGACGCCGTCACGCCCCTCGGCGACGGCGGCAACGCCACCGAGGCGATCAAGGCGGCCCTCGCGCGGGCGCGGATCGCGGTCTGCATGGAGGCCCTGGGCTCGATGGACACCGCGTTGCGGTTGACCACCGAGTACCTCACCACCCGCCAGCAGTTCGGGGTCACCCTCAACCGCTTCCAGGCCCTGACCTTCCGCGCCGCGGACCTCTACACCGCCCTGGAGCTGACGCGCAGCATCGTGAGCTGGGCGACGATGGTGGCGGCCGAGGGCACCGCCGAGGAGATCTGGGACGCCGCGCTGCGCGCGAAGCTCCAGGTGGCGCGCGCGGGTCGCCGGATCGGCCAGGAGGCGATCCAGCTGCACGGCGGGATCGGGATGACCGCCGAGTACGCCGTGGGCCACCACGCCGCCCGCCTGACGGCGATCAACCACTGGCTCGGCGACGAGCGGGTGACCCTCGGCCGGCTCTCCGACACCCTCACCGACCACACCGTGCTCGACCCGCTCTCGTGAGGGGTTGCGGCCACGGATCGCTGAGGCACCATGGAGGAATGAAGCGCCCTCTGCTGCGGTGGCTCGCGCCCCTCTCGGCCGCCGTCGTGTTCGTCGGCGGCGGTGCCGCCGTGTCGGCGGTCACCAACGCCGCCCATGCCGACCTCCCGGCCAGGTCGGCCGCGCGGCTGCTCGCCGACCTCGCTCATCCCGGCCTCTCGGGCTTCTCGGGCACCGTCGAGCAGAGCGCCGACCTCGGGCTGCCCGCCCTGCCTGCCGGCATGGCCGGCGAGGGCAGCAGCGCCGACCTCACCTCGCTGCTCGCGGGCACCCACACGCTGCGGGTCTGGTACGCCGCACCGGGTCGCAGCCGCATCGCCGTGCTCGGCGACGGCAGCGAGTCCGACCTGGTGAGCGACGGTCACGGACTGTGGTCGTGGTCCAGCGCGGACCGGACCGCCACCCACTGGGCCCTGCCCTGGGGGCGGGCAGGCACGCCGCAGATCACCACGCCGTCGCCGATGACGACGACTCCGATGACCCCGATGACCCCGCTGCAGCTGGCGCAGCGGGCGCTGCGGGCGATCGACCCGACCACCAAGGTGACCACCAACGGCTCCGCCGTGGTCGCCGGCCGGTCGGCGTACCTGCTGACGCTCGCGCCGCGCACGACCCGCACGCTCGTGGCCTCGATCCAGATCGCGATCGACAGCGCCACCCACCTGCCCACCCGGGTGCAGGTCTACGCGGTCGGGCATGCCGCCCCGGCGCTCTCCGTCGGGTTCACGCACTTCGACCCCACGACGCCCAGCTCGGCCCGCTTCACCTTCACCCCGCCCCCCGGCGCGAAGGTGGTCGAGAAGAGCCTGCCGTCGCACGACGCGGCCGCCCCTCGCCGCGCCGACGTCGGGGGTGACACGATGCCGGCGGTGACGGGCACGGGCTGGAGCAGCGTCGTCGTGCTGCCCGCGACGGCCGGCCGCCAGCTGCTCGCCGCCAAGGGCCCGCAGACGGCCCTGCTGCGCCACCTCGACCGAGTCTCGGGCAGCTGGGGCTCGGGGCGCCTGCTGCGCGGGACGCTCCTCTCGGTCGTGCTCGGCGACGACGGTCGGATCGCCCTCGGGGCGGTGCCCCCGTCGGCGCTCTACGCAGCCCTCGAGCGGTGACGACCCGCCGGTGAGCGACGCCTACGCGGTCAGGACGCGCGGCCGGACCAAGCGCTTCGGCGCGCAGACGGTGGTCGACGACCTCGACCTCGCTGTGCCCACCGGGTCGGTGTTCGGATTCCTCGGGCCCAACGGGTCCGGCAAGACCACCACGATCCGGATGCTGCTCGGCCTGATCTCCCCGAGCGCCGGCGAGGTCGAGGTGCTGGGCCGGCCCACCGCGCGGATCGTCGAGGCGCTCCCCCGTGTCGGCGCGCTCGTCGAAGGACCCGCGTTCCACCCCTACCTCTCCGGCCGCGCCAACCTCGCTCGCCTCGACGCCGCCGACCGGACGGCCGACCCCGCCACCGGCCCACGACGCATCGACGCCGCCCTCGAACGGGTCGGTCTGCTCCCCGCCGCCGGCAAGCGGTTCCGCGCCTACTCCCTCGGCATGCGCCAGCGACTCGCGATCGCGGCGGCCCTCCTCACGCCCAAGGACCTGCTCGTGCTCGACGAGCCGACGAACGGCCTGGACCCGCAGGGCACCCGCGAAGTGCGCCACCTGGTCGCCTCGCTGGCCGGGGACGGCACCACGGTGCTGGTCTCCAGCCACCTGCTCTCCGAGATCGAGCAGATGTGCACCCACGTCGGCGTCATGCACGCCTCCCGGATGGTGGCGCAGGGGCCGGTCGACTCGCTCGCCGCCGGCGCGGCGCCGCGAGCGCGCATCGTCACCGACCGTCCGGACGAGGCAGGCCGGGTCTTCACCGAGCTGGGCGTCACCGACGTGCACGTCGAGGGCTCCGCCACGACCGGCGAGCTGGGAGCGGTGGCGCCGCAGGCCGTCGTCGCGGCGTGCGTGCACGCGGGGCTCGCCGTCACAGCGTTCTCCGTGGACGCTCCGTCGCTGGAGGACCGTTTCGTCGCACTGACCGGGGAGGGCTTCGATGTCAGCGGCTGACCGCCCTCGCCCGGCGTACCGCCGGCTCTCGACCCGGTTCCTGCGCTCGGAGCTCCGCCTCGCCTTCGGACGGCGACGCAACCAGCTGGGCCTGCTCGTGCTCGCCGCTCCGCCCGTGCTGATCGCGGTGGCGGTGCGGACGACCGCGTCGCAGCCGGGACGGGACGCCCCGAACTTCTTCGCCTCGATCACCGAGAACGGCCTCTTCGTCGCGCTCGCGGCGCTGACCATCGAGCTGGGCCTGCTGCTTCCCCTCGCCGTCTCGGTGATCTCCGGCGACGCGGTCGCCGGCGAGGCCAACACCGGCACGCTGCGCTACCTGCTCACCGTCCCGGTCGCTCGCACCCGACTGCTGACGGTGAAGTACGCCGGCATCGTGATCTTCACCTACGCCGCGACGTTCCTGGTCGCCCTCGTGGGGGTGGCGATCGGGCTGGTGCTGTTCGGCGGCGGTGATCTCACGTTGCTGTCGGGCAGCACGCTCGGGCCCTGGGCCGGGTTCGGGCGGGTGCTCGGAGCCGCGCTCTACCTCGGCACCTGCCTGATCTCGCTGGGCGCCGTCGGGATGTTCCTCTCGACGCTCACCGAGCAGCCGATCGCCGCGACACTGGCGACCGTCGTGTTCTCCACGGCCAGCTTCATCCTCGACAGCATCCCCCAGGTCGACGCGATCCATCCCTACCTGATCACGCACGAGTGGGCGGCGTTCGCCGACCTCTTCCGCGACCCGATCGCCTGGGACGGGATGGTGCACGGCCTGTGGCTCGTGCTCGGCTACACCGTGGTGTTCCTGCTGGCCGCGTGGGCTCGGTTCGGCAGGAAGGACGTCACCAGCTGACTGCGGGGCCGCCACGCGCATGTCGGCGGGCCACGGGGCGCAACTCGCGCGACCACAATCCGCAACTCGCGGGTCAGCCGACCCAGAAGCCGCGGCCGCCGCCGAACCAGCCGCCGGGGCCGGCGCCGCCGCCGAAGGGGTCGCGGCCGCTGCGGGAGCCGAGGTAGCTGCCCACCACTGCCGCACCGAGGTCGTCGAGCTCCGGGGCCACCACCGAGCCGTCGACCCGCTTGGCCATCGAGTCGATGAACCGGGCCAGCCCCGGGTCCGCGCCCAACCGGAAGAACGTCACGCGCGCGCCGAGGCGCCCGACGTTGTCGAGCTCGCGCACGCTGTAGGCCACCGTGAGCGGGTGCGGTGGGTAGCTGAAGAACACCTCTCCGTCGGGCTCGAGGTGCGAGGTCGGCTCGCCGTCGGTGACGACCAGCAGCACCGGTTGGGCGTTGGGGTGCTTGCGGAAGTGCCGCTGTGCCAGCAGCAAGGCGTGGTGCAGGTTGGTGCCCTTGTCCCACATCGCGTCGAGCGCGGTGAGCTCCTCGATGTCCATGACCTGCGCGTGCCGGCCGAAGCCGATCAGCTGCAGGTGGTCGCCCCGGAACCGGGAGCTGATCAGCTGGTGCAGGGCGAGGGCGGTGCGCTTCATCGGCACCCACCGGCCGTCCATCGCCATCGAGAACGACGTGTCGACGAGCAGCGCGACCGCCGCCTGGGTGCGCGTCTCGGTCTCCTGGACCTCCAGGTCGTCGAGGGTGAGGCGGACGCCGGGTCTCGACCGTGCCCCTGCAGCAGTGCCTCGCTGCGCCACCTCGCGCACCACC
This sequence comes from Marmoricola sp., assembly GCA_051961835.1. Taxonomy (GTDB): domain Bacteria; phylum Actinomycetota; class Actinomycetes; order Propionibacteriales; family Nocardioidaceae; genus Marmoricola. The sequence goes on from JBQCCW010000271.1 coordinate 36,536, forward strand.
GCGTTCGTGATCGTCCGGGGAATGTCCCAGGGCTCGGTGTCGCCGTACTCCCACCGGCGGCTCGCGCCACTGAGGTCGCCGGCCGCGCCGGCGCGCCGCAGCTCCCGCTGGCCCTGACGGCCCGACATCCGCGTGGCGACGTCGCGCAGCAACGCCTTGCCCAACTGGCGCATCGCCTTCGGGGAGAGCTTGAGCTGGCCGTCGGTCCCGCGCTTGAGGTAGCCGGTGTCGCGCAGGGCGCGCTCGAGCTCCTGCAGGGTCCGCGCGTCGACGGCCGCTTGGTCGCCGAGCTGACGCGCCAGCTTGTCCAGGTCCAGGTCGTCCATCCGCGCGCCCCCGTAGGACTGCGAGAGCTGCTCGGACAGCTCGTCGAGGTCGGCCAGGTCCTGTAGGACGCCCGTGCCGTCCCCGAGCCCGAGACCCTCGGATCCCTCGAACTGCTCCGAGCCCGTCCAGTCCTCGCCGGGACGCAGCGCCCGGAGATTGTCGTCGAGCTGGGACAGCGACTGCATCAGCTCCGGGGAGCCGAAGGCCTGCTGGGACAGCTGCATCAGCTCCTGACGCTGCTCGGGCGTCATCGAGTTGAGCATCCGCTGGGCGGCCGCGGACCGTTGCGCGAGCGTGTCCATCAGCTCGTCGAGGTCCTGCGGGTTCTCGGGGAAGAACTGGCCGTGCTTCGCCATGAACTCGGCGAAGTCCTCAGGGGTGTCCTCGCCCAGCCGGCGCTTCTCCAGCAGCTGGTTGAGGTCCGACAGCATCTCGTTGACGCGCTGCCGGTCCTCCTCGGTCGCACCCTCAAGCGCCTGCTTCATCCCGGCGAAACGCTGGTCGAGCGCCTCGCGCCCGAGGAGGTCCTTGATCTTCTCGAAGTCCTCGCGCGCCTGCCGGCTCTGCCAGTCGTACGACGACAGCTCGCTGACCGCCGCCGCGGTGGAGGTCGGAAGGTTGCCCAGCTGCATCTCGCGCAGGGCGCGGTCACCGTCGTCCATCTCGACGTCGCGAGCCAGCTGCTTGCGCTCCTCCAGCACGGCACGGTCGAGCAGCTCGCGGACCTCGCGCAGAGTCCCGTCCAGGGAGTGCCTCGACAGCAGCTCGCGCCGCTTGGCCGCCACCTGCCGCGCGAGGTCGTCCAGGCCGCGCTGGTCGCGGCCGCCGCGACGCAGGAACTCCCGCATCGCCCGCTCCGGGGAGTAGCCGGCCATCACGTCCTCGCCGATCGCGTCGAGCGCCTCGGCGAGGTCGACCGGCGGGGCGAGCGGGTCCGGGCCGCCGGTGTAGCGGCCGTAGCGTGTCCGATGGTGCTCACGCACCGTAGATCGTCTCCGCCCCGTCGCTGTCCTTGTCGATCTTGCGGGCGAGGAAGAGACCTTCGAGCGCGAGCTCGATCGCCGAGGCCCGCTGACCGTCGTTCCGGGCTTCCAGTCGGTCGGTCACCTGGTCGTAGAGGTCCGACTCGCCCAGCGGCGGCAGGCCGGCGAGGAAGTCCCGCGCCGTGACCTGCTCGCCGGTCGCGACGCTGGCGCCGTTCTCGATGACGGAGACGAGCAGTCCCAGATCGACGCCCGCGAGCCGGGCGGACACCGTCTGCGCGGTTGCGACACGCAGCAGGTGCTCGAGGATCTCCGCTTCCCGGCCCTCCTCGCCGGTCTCGAACTCCACCTTGCCGCCGAGCACGTCGACCGCGGTCTGCAGGTCCACGACCCGGGCGACGGCCTCGTCCTCGCCCTGCACGGTCGCGCGGTGCAGGGCCGCCGCGGCGATGGTCTCGGCGCCGGCGATGG
>JBQCCW010000272.1:0-30723 GCA_051961835.1 Marmoricola sp.
CGCGAACGGCGCCTCGGAGCTGTACGGCGAGGTGTTCGCCGACGCCGGGCAGCACGCCCGCAGCGCCGGCGGCGTGCCCGGGCTCCCCCTCGACGCGCCCGTCGAGGTCGAGATCATCGTCGAGATCTAGCCGGGTCCAGAACAGAGTGGACCCCACCCGACGGCTCCCGCCGAACCTCGTCGAGCACGCCCGCGCGTACGTCGACGGCACCAGCGAACCCGTCGAGCCCAAGCACGCCTCGACGGTCGTGCTGCTCCGGCAGGGTGACGGCCGGCCGGGAGGGCTCGAGGTGTACCTGCTCCGCCGGCACGTCGACATGGCGTTCGCGGCGGGCATGTGCGTGTTCCCCGGCGGGGGCGTCGACAAGCGCGACTTCGACGCCGACATCGGCTGGGTCGGCCCGACCGCGGAGCAGTGGGCGCGGCTGCTCGGCACCGACGAGGCGTTCGCCCGGGCGCTGGTGTGCGCAGCCGTGCGAGAGACCTTCGAGGAGTCCGGCGTGCTGCTGGCCGGACCCACCGAGGACACCGTCGTCGACGACACCAGCGGCGCCGACTGGGAGGCGGACCGGAAGGCTCTCGAGGCGCGGGAGGTGTCGTTCACCTCGTTCCTGGAACGACGCGGGCTGGTCCTGCGCACCGACCTGCTCCGGCTGTGGGGGTCCTGGGTGACGCCGGTGTTCGAGCCGCGTCGGTTCAACGCGCGGTTCTTCGTCGCCGAGCTCCCGGCCGGTCAGGTCACCCGCGACGTGTCGACCGAGTCCGACCACGTGGTCTGGCTGACGCTGCGGGACGCGATCGGCGCTGTGGACTCCCACCAGATGCTGATGCTGCCGCCGACGTACTGCACCTGCCTGGAGATGTTCGACTTCACCACCCCCGCCCCGGCCCTCGCTGCTGCCGAGGGCCGGGACCTCACGGCGGTCGAGCCGCGGGCCGTGATCGACGACGAGGGTGCCTACCTGTCGATCCCGGACCGGCTCGTGGAGCTCGGCGAGACGGTCTCGGCGCGGATGCGCACGTGAGCTGGGAGGGTGGCTCGTTCGGGCAGCGAGCACGGTGCGTGCTCGCTCCGAACGCGAACATCATGACCCTCGACGGCACCAACACCTGGGTGCTCCGCGAGCCGGGGTCTCATCGATCGGTGGTCGTCGACCCGGGGCCCGACGACCGGGCGCACCTCGACGCGGTCGCCGAGCAGGCGGGGGAGGTCGCGGTCGTGCTGCTCACCCACCACCACCTCGACCACTCCGAGGCGGCGCGCGGCTTCGCTGAGCGGATGGGCTGCGGCGTGCGCGCGCTCGACCCGGCGTACCGGCTGGGCGACGAGGGACTGCAGGGGGGAGACGTCGTCGCGGTCGATGGCCTCGAGGTGCACGTGGTCGCCACGCCGGGCCACACCGCGGACTCGCTGTCGTTCCTGCTGCCGGCCGAGCGGGCCCTGCTCACCGGCGACACGGTGCTGGGCCGGGGCACCACGGTGGTGGCCCACCCCGACGGCGAGCTGGGCGCCTATCTGGACTCCCTCGACCGGTTGCACGCGCTCGCGCAGGCGCGGGAGGCGGCCAGCATCTGGCCGGGGCACGGGCCGGTCATCACCGACGCGCTCGGGGCGCTCGACTTCTATCGCGCCCACCGCCAGGAGCGCCTCGCCCAGGTCCGCGACGCCGTCGGCGAGCTCCGGCGCGCGCCCCACCCCGAGGGCCTGGCCGTCGAGGAGTTGCCGCGCCGCGTGGTCGAGATCGTCTACGCCGACGTCGACCCGGTGTTGTGGGGCGCCGCCGAGCTCTCCGTCCGCGCCCAGCTGGAGTACCTCCGCACCCGTTGAGTTGCGCCCTGTGGCCGCGCGAGTTGCGCTCCGTGGCCGGGCGAGTCGTGCAGACGGGCGCCGTCGTCCACACAGCGGGTCGACGGCCGCTTGTCCACAGTGGCGGCCGCCGAGAGCGCGCGGCTGCCGGTGCGCTGTGCAGCCTGCCGCCATGGCGACTTCGACTCTTCCCGACCGGCCGTTCACGTTCGCAGAGGCCAGCGAGCTGGGCATCACGCGCCGGCAGCTCCGCGACGCTCTCGACCGCGGGGTGGTACGTCGCGTTCTCCGAGGTGTGTACGTCGACGCACGGCTGCGCGACAGCACGGATCTCCGTGCGGTCGCACTCATGCTCGTGTCCGGACCTCATGAGGTGGTGTGTGACCGGACTGCCGCGTGGTTGCACGGCGTCGACGTGTTCGGGTACGGCGACGCCGAGGTGCTTCCCGATGTCGAGACCTGCGTCCTTCGGGGGCATTCCCCGCTCCGGCGACGAGGAGTCGATGGGCGGACACGGGATCTTCTTCTCGAGGACGTCATGGTGGTCGGTGGCGTCGTGGTGACGACGCCGCTGCGCACTGCCCTCGACCTCGGGTGCGCCCTCCCCCGCCACCGGGCGCTGGGCGCGCTGGACGCCTTCATGCATCAGCACGACATCGAGCGCCAGGAGATGGAGCGGCTGGCCCTTCGATACCGCCGCCGGCGAGGAGTCATCCAACTGCGCGCCCTCATTCCGCTTGCGGACGCTCGCTCGGAGTCGATGCGCGAGTCGTGGGTGCGACTCGACATCCACGACCACGGACTCCCCGCGCCGACCCTGCAGTACTGGGTCGAACACAACGGTGTGCCGGTGTATCGGCTCGACCTCGCCTATCCCCGACACCGCGTCGCGGTCGAGTACGACGGCGAGGACTTCCATCGCCGTACCGACGAGCAGCGCGAGGCCGACGAGCGACGCCGGGCGTGGCTGGCTGCCCAGGGGTGGACCGTCATCGTGATCGACAAGCACGGGCTCCACGACGCGAGCGCCGACGCGTGGCGGGCGCAGCTCGCGGCCGCGCTGAGTTCGCGCACGAGGCGTCTCCGGTGGACGCGCCCGGCCGCCTGAGCACACCGCGACTCGGCCGGCCACAACGTGCAACTCGCGCGGCCACAACCCGCAACTCGCGGAACGGGGGGGGTCAGCGGGCGCGGCGACGCATCCGGTCGACGTCCATGATGACGACGGAGCGGGGCTCGAGGCGGAGCCAGCCGCGCGAGGCGAAGTCGGCGAGTGCCTTGTTGACGGTCTCCCGGGAGGCTCCGACGAGCTGGGCCAGCTCCTCCTGGGTGAGGTCGTGGTGGACGTGCACGCCGTCGTCGGCCGTGCGACCGAACCGGTCGGCGAGGTCGAGCAGCGCCTTCGCGACGCGGCCGGGGACGTCGGAGAACACCAGGTCGGCGTTGACGTCGTTGGCCTTGCGCAGGCGGCCGGCGATCTGCGACAGCAGGCCGAGCGCGACGCCCGGGCGGCCGGACAGCCAGCGCATCAGGTCCTCGTGCGACAGCGACAGGAACTGCGACTCGGTCACGGCGGTGACGGTCGCCGAGCGCGGGCCGGGGTCGAACAGCGAGAGCTCGCCGAACATCTGACCCGGCCCGAGGATCGCCAGCAGGTTCTCGCGTCCGTCCGAGGAGGTGCGCCCGAGCTTCACCTTGCCGTCCACGACGATGTAGAGCTTGTCGCCGGAGTCCCCCTCACGGAACAGGACCTCACCGCGGCGCAGGCGCGTCTCGCCCATCGACGAGCGCAACGCCATCGCGGCCTCGTCGTCCAGTGCGCTGAAGAGCGGCGCCTGGCGGAGTACGTCGTTGTCCACCGAAGATCCCTTCTCGCGAGGGCATCCCCTCGTCCCGTGCTGCAGGTCACAGTCTGGCCCATGGTCGCGGTCTTCGCCACGCAGCCCCACCGCGGGCGCCCCGTACTCTTGCCGCGTGCCCGCGAAACCTGCGTCCGTCGAGCAGCCCGCCAAGCCCGACACCGCACTCGTCCGCCGGGCGCGCAAGATCGACCGTGTCCTGGGCGAAACCTACCCGGACGCGCGCTGCGAGCTCGACTTCGACGACCCGTTCCAGCTGCTCGTCGTCACCGTGCTCAGTGCGCAGACCACCGACCGACGGGTCAACGCCGTCCGGCCGACGCTCTTCGCTGCCTATCCCGACCCGGCCGCCATGGCCGCCGCCCCACGTGAGGACCTCGAGCGGATCGTCGGTCCGCTGGGCTTCTTCCGGGCCAAGACCGACGCCCTGCTCAAGCTCAGCGCCGCCCTCGTCGAGCGGTACGACGGCCAGGTGCCCCCGCGCCTCGAGGAGCTGGTGACGCTCCCCGGCGTCGGCCGCAAGACCGCCAACGTGGTGCTGGGCAACGCCTTCGACATCCCGGGGATCACGGTCGACACGCACTTCGGCCGGTTGGCGCGCCGGTTCGGCTGGACGACGCAGACCGATCCGGTCAAGGCCGAGCACGCCGTCGGTGCGCTGTTCCCGCCGCGGGACTGGACGATGCTCAGCCACCACCTGATCTGGCACGGACGCCGGGTCTGCCACGCCAAGAAGCCCGCGTGCGGGGCGTGCCCGGTAGCGACGCTGTGCCCGTCGTACGGCGAGGGGCCGACCGATCCGGAGGTGGCGGCCAAGCTCGTGAAGACCCAGGGGCCGGCATGACGCGATCCAGAGTGTCTCGGGTCCGAAGCCCCGGACTGGTGTTTTGCCTGGTCGCTCTTCTCGCCGTCGCAGGGTGCGGATCAACCCCCGCTGCTCCAGGTGAGCCACACGTCTCCGTCGACACCCCCGCGCTGCGGGCGTTGAAGGAGCGGGCCCACATCGCGCCGTGCCCCGCCACCACGGCGCCCGCGACGGGCCAGCTGCCCGACGTGAGCCTGCCCTGTCTCGGGGGCGGCCGGCCCGTGAGCCTGGCCAAGCTCCGCGGACCGCTGGTGATCAACCTGTTCGCGCAGTGGTGTCACCCCTGCCGTCAGGAGATGCCCTTCTATCAGGCGTTCAGCCGGAAGCACGCGGGCCGCATCGGCGTGCTCGGCGTCGACTGGCAGGACTTCCAACCGGCGCTGGCGCTCAAGCTCGCCGAGCAGACCGGCGTCACCTACCCGCTCGTCGCCGACCAGTCCCAGGCCGTCCGCGCGATCGGCCAGGTCCTCCCGCAGATCATCCTCCTCGACGGGCAGGGGCGGGTGGTCCACCAGGAGGCGGTCGCGGTCACGAGCGAGCAGCAGCTCGAGCGCCTGGTCGGAAAGTACCTGCACCCATGACCGACATCCCCGAGTGGCTCGTGCCGATCCGCGACGGTGCGCTGAGCATCGAGGGTCGCGACCTCACCCGGTTCCTCCCTCCCGCCGACGGCGACTGCCGGCGCGGGGCGGTGCTGATGCTGTTCGGTCAGGGGCCGGAGGGTCCCGACCTGCTCCTCACCGAGCGCGCGCACGACATGCGCTCCCATCCCGGCCAGGTGAGCTTCCCCGGCGGCAGCATCGACCCCGGTGACGCCTCGCCGATCGCGGCGGCGCTGCGGGAGGCCCGGGAGGAGACCGGGCTGGACCCGGCCGGCGTCGAGGTCCTCGCCACGCTGCCTGAGCTCTGGCTGCCGCCGAGCAACTTCGCCGTCACACCGGTGCTCGCGTGGTGGCGGGAGGAGTCGCCGATCGCCGTGGTCGACCCGGCCGAGGTCAACGCCGTCCTCCGCGTCCCCCTCGAGGAGCTGCTCGACCCGGCGCACCGGGTGACGGTGACCCATCCCGGTGGCTACGCGAGCCCGGGCTTCCTCATCGGCCCGGGCAAGGACCTGGTGCTCTGGGGCTTCACCGCGGGCATCATCAACAAGCTCTTCGACTACGTCGGGCTCACCCGGCCGTGGGACGCGTCGGTCGAGCGCACCCTGCCCCCGCACATGCTCGCCGGCCGAGAGAGAAGGCGACCGTGAACTTCCTCGACTGGGCACTGCTCGTGCTCGTCGTGCTCTACGCCCTGTCCGGCTACTGGCAGGGCTTCATCGCCGGCGCCTTCGCCACCGTGGGCCTCGTCGCCGGTGGCATCGTCGGCATCTGGCTCTCGCCGCACCTGCTCGGCTCCGCGGTGCCGTCGATCTGGGTGTCCCTGGGGGCGCTGTTCGTCGTCCTCGTCTCGGCCTCGGTGGGCCAGGCGCTCTTCCAGTACGCCGGGAGCCGGCTGCGCAACGCGATCCGCTGGCAGCCGGTGCGCGCCCTCGACGCCCTCGGTGGAGCCGCCCTCTCCGTCGTCGCGGTCCTCGTCGTCGCCTGGATGCTCGGTGTCGCCGTGAGCGGCTCCCGGATCCCCGGACTCACGCCGCTGGTGCGCGACTCCCGCGTGCTCGGCGAGGTCAACCGGGTGATGCCGAGCGCCGCCCAGGCCACGCTGCGCAACTTCGATAACGTCGTCGGGTCGAGCTTCTTCCCGCGCTACCTCGAGCCTTTCGCCCCCGAGCGGATCGTCAACGTCGCCCCGGCGCCCCAGAAGGTCCTGCGCGACCCCCAGATCCGCCGCGCCGCTCGCTCGGTCTTCAAGCTGCGCGGCAACAACGCATGCGGCCAGGGCGTCGAGGGGTCGGGGTTCCTCTACGCACCCGAGCGGATCATGACCAACGCCCACGTGGTCGCCGGCGTCCGCAACCCGCAGGTGCTCGTCGACGGGGCGCTCCGCGACGCCACCGTCGTCTACTACAACCCCGACGTCGACGTCGCGGTCCTGCGCGTGCCGGGGCTGGAGGGACCCACCCTCGCCTTCGACAGCCATGGGCACACGCGCGAGGCGGGGGCGGTCCTCGGCTATCCCCAGGACGGGCCGTTCGACGCCGAGGCGGCCCGGATCCGCAGCCAGCAGCGGCTGCGTTCGCCCGACATCTACGGCAACGGCTCGGTGACGCGCGAGGTGTACTCCGTGCGGAGTGTGATCCGCCCCGGCAACTCCGGCGGGCCGCTGGTCTCCGAGTCCGGCCGCGTGCTCGGGGTCGTGTTCGCGGCCTCGGTCAGCGACGCCCAGACCGGCTACGCGTTGACGGCCGAGCAGGTCGCGGCGGCCGCGCAGCAGGGCCGGAGCTCGGACGCCGGGGTGAGCACCCGTGGCTGCGCCTGAGAGCCGGCAGCGCCGGGTCAGGGCTTGAGCGCCCCGGGGATCTGCTTCGCCTGGGCGATCGCCCGCTCCGGCGGGTGCACCTTGCGCACCTTCCGGTAGCCGACCAGCCCGAGCAGCGCCGCGAGCAGCATGTAGCCGCCGAAGACGATGAGGAAGCACCACGCCAGGTCGAGACCGGTGAAGTGCAGCAGGAACGCGAAGGCGATCGACAGCATGATCACGCCGAGCAGCGCGAGGAAGCCGGCCACCACGAACAGCGCGATGCTCATGCCGCCCAGCCGGATGCTGACCTTCAGCTCCGACTTGGCGAGCTGGATCTCCTTCTGCACGAGCGTGGAGAGGTCCCGGCTGGCGTCGACGACCAGCTTGCCGATCGTGGGCTCTTCCTCGACGAGGGGCTCGCGGTGTGCCATGGAGGGGTCCTTCCGGCGCTGACGTGCGTACGCGTCGACCCTACCCAGGACGGGCGTGCCCGACGCTTCGACCCGGCGCGGCGGTCGTTAGGCTGGACGCCGACGCCTCGGCCCCGTGCTCGAGGGCCGTCGAGGTGAGCCGGGAAGTCTGGTCGGCACCGTCCTCGACCCTGCCCTGACAGGAGCGGCCCCTGTGAGCGACACGACCCGCCTGGCCCTGGTCCTGATCGTGGTGGCGGTCGCCGTGCTCGGTGGCGCCGTCTCGCACCGCCTGGCGCAGCGACTGCGGCTGCCGGCGCCGCTTCTCGTGCTCGTCGCCGCCGCCCTCGTCGTGCAGTTCGTGCCGGGGGTCCACCGGCCGCCCGACCACCTCGTCGAGTACGCCGTCTCGGTCGCGCTGGTGTTCGTGCTCCTCGACGGCGGCATGGGCATCGGCATGGCGAAGGCCCGGCGTACCGCCGTGCCGATCACCGTGGTGGGGGTGGCCGGCACGTTCCTCACCGCCGCGGTGCTGGCCGCGTTCCTGCACCTCGTCCTCGGCCTCGACTGGTACGCCGGACTGCTGGTCGCGACGGCGGTGGCACCCACCGACCCGGCGGTGGTGTTCTCCGTGCTCGGGCAGCGCGAGGTGTCCGGGCGCAGCGGGACGATCCTCGAGGGCGAGTCCGGGGCCAACGACCCGGTGGGCATCGCCCTGATGGCGAGCCTGTTGAGCGCCGGCCACCTCGACGGCGGTGCGCTCCTGCACGTCGCCGGGGAGTTCTGCCTGCAGATGGCGGTGGGTGCCGTGATCGGCCTCGTCGGCGGACGGGTGCTGCTGTGGGCGATGCGGCACGTCCCGTTGCCGGGTGCCGGGCTCTACCCCGTCCGCACGACCGCGTTCGCGTTGGGGCTCTTCGGGCTGGCCTCGGTGGCCCACGGCTCGGGCTTCCTCGCCGTGTTCCTGGCCGGCATCGTGATCGGCGACGCGCGGGCGCCGTACAAGCGGGAGATCGAGAACTTCCACGCCGGCATGGCGAGCCTGGCCGAGATCATCGTCTTCGTCGCGCTCGGGCTGACCGTCTCTCTCAGCGGCCTCGCCGCGATCGACGTCTGGGTGCCGGGGGTCGTCCTGGGTGCGGTGCTCGCGTTCGTCGCTCGCCCGCTCGTCGTCGGTCCGCTGCTCACCGGGTCGGGACTGCGCCGCAACGAGAAGCTGTTCGTCCTCTTCTCCGGCCTCAAGGGCGCCGTACCGATCCTGCTGGGCACGTTCCTGCTCGCTCAGCACGTCGACGACGCCGAGCGGCTCTACGGCATCGTGGTGGTCGTCGTGCTGTTCTCCGTGCTGGTGCAGGGCAGCCTGGTGCCGGTGGTCGCCCGCGCGCTGCACGTGCCGATGCGCGAGGTCGAGCCGGAGCCCTGGGCGCTCGGCGTGCGGCTGCGCGACGAGCCCGACGGCGTGCACCGGCTCCAGGTCGCCGCCGGATCGGCCGCCGACGGACGCACGCTCGCCGAGCTCGAGGACCTGCCGGAGGCGACCTGGGTGAGCTTCGTGGTGCGGGCCGGGCAGCTCGTGCGCGTCTCCGGTGACACCGTGCTGCGGGCCGGCGACGAGGCGCTGGTCCTCGGGGAGCCCGACAGCGGCGACGCGCTGCGCCGGGTCTTCGAGAACCCGGCGCATTCGTCCCCGGGCCCCCGCCTCTGACACAATCGGTCGTGGAGGGGAGTACTCCCGACCACGACCGTCTCGTCATCACGGTGGCACGCCACCCGGGGCCGTCGGTCCGCGGCCTCACCCGCGGGCGGAGAAGACCTCCGGACACTGCCCACGCGCGCCGCCGACGGCGCGCACCCGAGGTCCGGAGGATCGCCGTGCACGTCTCACCCCTGGTCTGGTCGCTCACCCTCGGGGTGGCCGTCGCCGTGCTGCTCGTCGACGTCGTCGTCATCGGCCGGCGTCCCCACGAGCCGAGCCGGCGGGAGGTCGCCCTCGCACTCGCCGGGTACGTCGGCCTGGCGGTGCTCTTCGGTCTCGGGGTGTGGTGGTCGGCCGGCGGCCGGTACGCCACCGAGTTCTTCGCCGGCTGGCTGACCGAGTACTCGCTCTCGGTCGACAACCTGTTCATCTTCCTCATCATCATGGCGAGCCGGGCGGTGCCGCGGCACCTGCAGCAGAGCGCGCTCATGGTCGGCATCGTGCTCGCGCTGGTCATGCGCGGCGCGTTCATCGCCGTGGGTGCCGCGGCGATCGAGGAGTTCAGCTGGGTCTTCTACCTCTTCGGCGCGTTCCTGCTCTGGACGGCGGTGAAGCTGGCTCGGCAGGGGGAGGACGAGGACGAGGAGTACGAGCAGAGCCGTCTCGTGTCGGCGGTCGAGCGCCGGCTCCCGGCCACGTCGCAGTGGCACGGCGCGCGGCTGGTTGCGCGGGTCGGCGGCCGCCGGGTGGTCACCCCGATGTTCGTCGTGGTGGTCGCGCTGGGCACTACCGACCTGCTCTTCGCGCTGGACTCGATCCCGGCGATCTACGGGCTGACCCGCGAGCCGTACCTTGTGCTCACGGCCAACCTGTTCGCGCTGATGGGTCTGCGCCAGCTCTACTTCCTGCTCGGCGGCCTCCTGGAGCGCTTGGTGTTCCTCTCCTACGGTCTGGCGTTCCTGCTCGGTTTCATCGGCGTGAAGCTGGTCCTGCACGCGCTGCACACCAACGAGCTGCCGTTCCTCAACGCGGGCCGGCCGGTGGCGGGGGCGCCGGAGATCCCGACGTGGCTCTCGCTCGCGGTGATCGTGGTGACGCTGACCGTCACGACGGTCACCAGCCTGGTCGCCTCGGCGAGGGCGGAGCGCGCCGAGGTCGCCCTCACGCCCCGAGCTGGCGTCGACGCCGAGTGAGGTAGGCCCGCTCGGCGGGATTTCCGGCACGCTCGACGGCGCGGTCGTAGGCCTCGCCGGCCTCCCGGGTCCGCCCGAGCCGGCGCAGCAGGTCGGCGCGGGCGACGTGGAACGCGTGGTAGCTCCCCAGAGACGCTTCGAGCGGGGCGAGCTCTGCCAGAGCCACCGCGGGTCCGTGCACCTCGCCGACCGCGACCGCGCGGTTGAGGCGTACGACGGGGGTGGACTCCACGTGGACCAGCCGGTCGTAGAGGGCGACGATCTGCGACCAGTCGGTGTCTCCGGACGTCGGTGCGTCGGTGTGGACCGCGTTGATGGCCGCCAGCAACTGGTACCGGCCCGGCGGAGGGCCCCCCGCGTCGACCGCAGCCAGGCACGACCGGACCAGCCGGTGTCCCTCCCCGATCATGCCGGCGTCCCAGGCCCGGCGGTCCTGGTCCGGCAAGGTCACCAGCTCCCCGTCGGCAGCGATCCGGGCGGTACGGCGGGCATCGGTCAGCAGCATCAGCGCGAGCAGCCCCCTCACCTCTCCCTCCTCGGGGAGGAGTGCGTGCAGCAGGCGTCCAAGGCGGAGGGCCTCCTCGGTGAGCTCGTGTCGGAGCGGCTCCTCGCCGCTGGTGGCGAGGTAGCCCTCGTTGAAGACGAGGTAGACCGCGGCCAGGACGGCCGCCAGCCGCTCGCCGAGGTCGGCCGACGAGGGCGCCCGGTAGGGGATGCGCGCTGCCTTGATCTTCGCCTTCGCGCGGGTGATCCGTTGCGCCATCGTCGTCTCCGGGACGAAGAACGCGCGGGCGATCTCCGCGACGCTGAGGACCCCGAGCAGGCGCAGCGTGAGCGCGACCCGGGCCTGCATCGGCAGAGCCGGGTGACAGGATGTGAAGATCAGTCGGAGCCGATCGTCCTCCACCGGGCCGGTCGGCGGGGGAGGGGTGTCGTCGAGGATCATCCGGGCCGCCTGGTGCTTGGTGTGCCGCTGGGACTCGCGCCGGGACCGGTCGATCGCCTTGCGGGTGGCGGTGGTGGTCAGCCAACCGCCCGGGTTCGCCGGGACCCCGTCGACCGGCCAGCGCTCCACGGCGGCCGCGAAGGCCTCGGCGGCCGCTTCCTCGGCCCGGTCCAGGTCCCCGAACCGGCGCGCCAGCGTGGCGACCACCCGGCCCCACTCGTCACGATGGGCGCGGGCGACCGCTTCGGCGAAGCGGGGTGCGGTCACGTGCTCGCCCGCGGGCGCGGCATCGTTCAGTCCTCGTGGCGCTGTCGCTCGATGATCTCCGAGAGGCCGGAGGGGAACCGGTGCACCTCCTGGGGCCAGTCCAGCGCGAGGGCAAGCCGCCCCGCCCAGTAGCGGGCGGTCTCGTCGTCGGGCACGTCGATGACCGCGAAGCCCCCGAGGTGCTCCTTGGTCTCTGCGTAGGGGCCGTCGGTGAAGACCGGCTCGCCGTCGCGGAGCTCGACGCTGCAGATCGCGGTCGAGGCGTCGATGCCGCCGTCGCTGAACACGAAGACGCCGGCCTCCTTCATCTCGTCGAGGACGGCGTGGGAGGCCGCGCTCTTCGTGCGCAGGTCCGCTGGCGTCTGTTCGGGCACCCACTCGTCGTTGAACGCGATCAGGTAGTTCGTCATGTCTGCTCTCCTCGTGGCACGACCCGGATGGCCGTTCACCCACTCCACGAACGGCGTGACCCCGATACGACACCACGGGCGCGTGAAGCACAACGGGCGGGCACGCCGTCACCGAGGACGACGGGCCCGCCCGGAGGCGGCGTGCTCAGGCCTCGTCGCCGGCGCCCGACTCCTGACCCTGCTTGATCAGATCCATCACCGTGGAGTCGGCGAGCGTCGTGACGTCGCCGACCTCGCGGTTCTCCGCGACGTCGCGGAGCAGGCGCCGCATGATCTTGCCCGAGCGCGTCTTGGGCAGCTCCGGCACGATCATGATCTGCCGCGGCTTCGCGATCGGGCCGATCTCCTGGGCGACGTGGTTGCGCAGCTCCTGCACGATGTCGGCACCCCCGTCCCCGGCGCTCTCGCGCAGGATCACGTAGGCGCAGACCGCCTGGCCGGTGTCGGCGTCCGTGGCCCCGACGACCGCCGCCTCGGCGACCTTCGGGTGGGAGACCAGGGCCGACTCGATCTCGGTGGTGGAGAGCCGGTGCCCCGAGACGTTCATGACGTCGTCGACCCGGCCGAGCACCCAGATGTCGCCGTCCTCGTCCTTCTTGGCACCGTCGCCGGCGAAGTACATGCCGGGGAACCGGGACCAGTAGGTGTCCTTGTAGCGGTCGGGGTCGCCCCAGATCGTGCGCAGCATCGCCGGCCACGGCTCCTTGAGCACCAGGTAGCCGCCCGAGCCGTCCGGCACCGACTGACCCTCGTCGTTGACGACGTCGGCGACGATGCCGGGCAGCGCCGTCATCGCCGAGCCGGGCTTGGCCGCGGTGACGCCGGGCAGCGGGCTGATCATCATCATGCCGGTCTCGGTCTGCCACCAGGTGTCCACGACCGGGCAGCGACCGCCGCCGATCACCTCGCGGTACCAGATGTAGGCCTCGGGGTTGATCGGCTCGCCGACCGAGCCGATGACGCGCAGCGAGGACATGTCGAACTTCTCGGGGATCTCCTGACCCCACTTCATGAAGGTCCGGATCGCCGTGGGCGCGCAGTAGAGGATCGTGACGCCGTACTTCTCGATGATCTCCCACCAGCGGCCCTTGTGCGGGGTGTCCGGCGTGCCTTCGTACATCACCGACGTGGTGCCGTTGGCGAGCGGCCCGTAGACGATGTAGCTGTGGCCGGTGACCCAGCCGATGTCCGCAGCGGTCCAGTACACGTCCGTGTCGGGCTTGAGGTCGAACACCGCCCACTGGGTCCAGGCGACGCCGGTCATGTAGCCACCGGTGGTGTGCAGGATGCCCTTCGGCTTGCCCGTCGTGCCGGAGGTGTACATGACGTAGAGCGGGTGCTCGGAGTCGAAGAACTCGCAGGCGTGCTCGGTGCTCGCGTTCCCGACCGCGTCGTGCCACCAGACGTCGCGGCCGTCCTGCCAGTCGACGTCCTGACCGGTACGCCGGACCACGAGCACGTTGCGGACCCCGTCGTACCCCTGGTCGGCGCACTTCTTCAAGGCCTCGTCGACCGCGGGCTTGAGAGCGGAGGGCGCGCCCCGGCGGTAGCCGCCGTCGGCGGTGATCACGATCGACGCCTCGCAGTCGGTGATCCGGTCGACCAGCGCCTGCGCCGAGAAGCCGCCGAAGACGACGGTGTGCGGGGCGCCGAGTCGGGCGCACGCGAGCATCGCCACGACGGTCTCGGGGATCATCGGCATGTAGATCGCCACCCGGTCGCCGGCCTTCACCCCCATGTCGGCGAGGGCGTTGGCGGCCTGGCAGACCTCGTCCTTGAGTTGCGCATAGGTGATGTCGCGGGCCTCGTCGGCCGGCTCACCGACCCAGTGGTAGGCGATCTTGTCGCCGCGGCCCGCTTCCACGTGGCGGTCCAAGCAGTTGTAGGCGGAGTTGATCTTGCCCCCGACGAACCACTTCGCGAAGGGGGCGTCGCTCCAGTCGAGGACCTCGCTCCACTTGGTGTCCCAGTCGAGCCGCTCGGCGGCCTTCTCCCAGAAGCCGAGCCGGTCGGCGGCGGCCTCCTCGTACGCCGACGCCTTCACGTTGGCATTCGCCGCGAGGTCGGCCGGTGGCTCGAAGCGTCGGTTCTCGTGCAGCAGGTTCGACAATGCCTCACTGCTGGTCTGGTCGGTCATGGTCCCTCTTTCTCCATCGGCTGCGTCCTGCGGTGCGGTCTCGGTGCGGTGGCCGGGCGGGGCGTGTCCCCTCCGGCCACTCCACCAGCCCGGCCCTGCGGGGACAAGGGCCGGGCTGGCGGGGTCGTGCGGGGTCGTGCGGGGTCGTGGGTGGTCAGCTCACTCGCGCGGACCGGTCGGCACCAGGGAGCGCTTGTGGGTGAAGGCGGTGACACCGGCGAACGCGGTGTACCAGGCGATGAGCGCCGTGAGGACGCCCAGCCAGCCGCCGATCTTGCCCAGCGACGCCGTCGTGGTGAGGTCGGCGAGGGTGAGGAACAGGAACGTCACGGTCAGGACGACGAAGACGGCGAACACCGCGCCGCTGACCCGGGCAGCCGCCACCGTCATCAGGGCGGTGAAGATCGTCCACCCCAGCAGGTAGAGACCGATGCTGTGCGAGAGGTCGTCGGCGTTCGTCACCTTGCTGAGGTCCGTGTGGCCGGTGAGGTACCAGAACGACAGCCAGAACGCGCCGTAGGAGCTGAACGCGGTGGCGCCGAAGGTGTTGCCCTTGGCGAACTCCCACATGCCGGCGAGCAGCTGGGCGAGGCCGCCGTAGGCCAGGGCGAGCCCGAAGACGACCGGCTCGACCTTGAACACGGTGGTGTTGACGAAGCTGAGGACGAAGGTGGTCATCGCGAACGCGGCGAGACCGAGCGGCGCGGGGTCGGCGAGGTGGGCGCCGGGCGCGATACCCGAGGACATGCCGGCCGGCGTGGCACGGCCCGGCATGTCGTAGGCCGGCGTGTCGGTGTGGCTCATGGGTACTCCTTTGTCGCATGGGCGACCCGCGGTCGGGTCCGTTCCCGCGACGCTAGGGACGGCCGCCGGTGCGCCGACAGGGGTGACGCGCCGGGCGTCGGCGAGCGGCGGGGGCCCGGCGATGTGTGCCGGGTCACACCGCGACGAGCGGTCGGAGCGGCGCGACGAACGGCGCGGCCGATCCGCAGCCGCTCAGCTGCGCGCCCACCTCCGGGCTCCTTCGGGGTGGTAGCTGCCCCGGTCGAGCTCGATCGCCTCCGGTGCATGCAGGCGGACCATCGTCCGGGAGACGTGGACGGGCAGGCGGTCGGCGGTGAGCACCGAGACCACGACCATCGTGAAGAAGGACAGCGGCACCGTGCAGAGCGCGGGCTGGGCGACGACCGCGCCCAGCGCGCCGGCGGGGGCGGCCCCGAGCATCACCGCGAGCACCGCTGCCAGGGAGGTGCCGCCGCCCACGAGCAGGCCGGCGAGGGCCCCGGCGGCGGTGAGGCCCGGCCACCAGATGCCGAGGAGCAGCAGCGGGCAGAACGTCGAGGCGGCCACCGCGAAGGCCAGCTCGACGGCGTGCGCGACCGCGAGGCCGGTGGTGAGCACCGTGATGAGCAGCGTCACCAGGGCGGTGCCCAGGGTCGCGAGCCGGAACGATGCCACCGTCGTCAGCCGGGGCAGGCGCAGGTCCTGGCCGATGACGCCGCCCACGGAGAGCACGAGTCCCGAGGAGGTGGAGAGGAACGCCGCGAACGCGCCGGCGCCGAGCAGCGCGGTCGACATGTCGGCGAGCGGTCCGGCGAACACCCGACCCGGCAGCTCGAGCACCACGGAGTCGGTGCGGCCGCGGCCCACCAGGTCCCAGGCGTAGACCCGGCCCAGCACGCCGTACAGCGGCGGGAGGAGGTAGAACCCGCTGAGCATGGCCAGCACCGCCAGCGTCGTACGCCGGGCGGCGTGACCGTCGCGGTTGGTGTAGAACCGCACCACGACGTGCGGCAGCCCCATCGTGCCCAGGAAGGTCGCGAGGATCAGCGAGTAGGTCAGGTAGCCGGCGTAGGGCCCGTGCATCGGCTCCACCCACGCCGCGGTGGAGAGCCGCGGCGTGGGGCGGCCGTGGCCGCTCCAGTGCCCCAGGACGAGCGCGAGCGGCAGCAGCAGTGCGGTGAGCTTCAGCCAGTACTGGAAGGCCTGCGCCATGGTGATGCTGCGCATCCCGCCGGAGGCGACGTTCGCGAGCACCACCAGCGCGACGACCAGCTCCCCCACCCACGTCGGCGCGCCGGTGAGGGTGCGCAGGGTGAGCCCGGCGCCCTGGAACTGGGGGACGAGGTAGAGGATGCCGATGAGCACGACGAGCAGGCTGGCCGCGCGGCGCACCAGCAGCGACTCGAGCCGGAACTCCGCGAAGTCGGGCAGGGTGTAGGCGCGAGAGCGCCGCAGCGGCGCGGCGACGAAGACCAGCAGCAGCAGGTAGCCGGCCGTCCAGCCGACCGGGTACCACAGCATGTCGGCGCCGCGGAGGAGCACGAGGCCCGCGACCCCGAGGAAGGACGCCGCGGAGAGGTACTCGCCGCTGATCGCCGAGGCGTTCATCCCCGGGCCGACGGTGCGGGACGCGACGTAGAAGTCGCTGGTGGTCCGGGAGATCCGCAGCCCGACCACGCCGACCACCAGCGTGACGAGGGAGACCAGCACGACGGCGACGACCGCGAAGGCGCCGTTCACCGAGGCTCGGTCCCCTCGCCCTGGCGGAACCGGGCGAGCTCGAGGAACGCCGCCTCGTTGCGCTCGGCGCGCCGCACGTGCAGCCACGCCACGGCCAGCAGGAACGGGTACACCGCGAAGCCGAGCAGCAGCCAGGGGAGAGGCACGCCGAGCATCCGCACGGTCCTGGTGGCGGGGACGGCGAGGAAGAGCAGCGGCAACAGGCCGACGGTGCAGGCGAGCACCAGCACGGTCTCCGCGGCCAGGCGCAGCTGGCTGCGCATCAGCGACCGCATGAAGATCGCTCCCACTTCACTCTGAGCGTCGATCTCCGAGGCCACCGTGGTGCGGCGCGGCCGGCCGGTGCGCGGCGCCGTGACGCGGATGCGCGCGGGCCGGGCGCCGGGGCGTGCGCCGGAGTCGCTCATCCGGCGCTGCCAGGGCCGCCGGGACCGCGCGGGACGCCAGGACCGTTCGGCGGGCCCTGCCGCTGCGAACGCAGCAGCTCACGCAGCTGCGGCGTATGCCGCCGGCTCACCTGGAGCTCCTGGCCGGCCACCAGCACCGAGCAGCGGCCGTTGTCGGTCCGCACCTCGGTGACGTGCTGGAGGGCGACGAGCAGCGAGCGGTGGATCCGCAGGAAGCCGGCGTCGCTCCACCGCTCCTCCAGCATGCTGATCGGAAGCCGCACGAGATGGCCCCCAGTGGCGGTGTGCAGGCGGCAGTAGTCGCCCTGGGCCTCGACGTAGCGCACCTCCGAGCGGGCGACGAAGCGGGTGACGCCGCCCAGCTCGACCGGGATCGTGTCGTCGGCGGTGGTCGCGGGAGGGGCGTCCATGACGCGTCGTACCGCCTCGCGCAGCCGCGTCTCTCGCACCGGCTTGAGCACGTAGTCGACGGCCTGGAGGTCGAACGCCTCCACGGCGTGCTCGCTGTGCGCGGTCACGAAGACGATCCGGGGCTGGTCCTTGAAGCGAGCGAGGACCTCCGCCAGCTCCAGACCGGTGAGGCCGGGCATCTCGATGTCGACGAAGACGACATCGACCGGGTCCTCTCGCAGCACCCGGAGCGCCTCGGTCGAGGAGTCGCAACAACGCACGCTCCCGACCCGGTCGTCACGCCCCAGCAAGAACGCCAGCTCGTCGAGCGCCGGCCGCTCGTCGTCGACCACGAGCACGTTCAACTGCTCAGCCATGGCACGAGCCCGCGGCCCGGGGTGGGTCGTCGTGGGGCGGTCTCATGGCCGGACCCCGGGGGCGAACTTGGGGATGCGTACGACGACCCGGGTGCCCGCACCGGGCGCGGTCTCGACGACCAGGCCGTGGTCCTCTCCGTAGGCCGAGCGGAGCCGGGCGTCGACGTTGCCCAGCCCGACACTGTCGAGGGTCTCGTCCCCCGCGAGGGCACGGCGGACCCGCTCGGGGTCCTCGCCGACACCGTCGTCCTCCACCGAGATCACCGCCTCCCGGTCGTGGTCCTCGGCCAGGATGGTGATCCTCCCCGCGCCGGCCTTCTGTGCCAACCCGTGCCGCACGGCGTTCTCCACCAGGGGCTGCAGCGAGAGCACCGGCACCGTGACCGGCAGGACCTCCGGCGCCACGCGCAACGTCACCTGGAGGCGGTCGCCGAAGCGGGCCTGCTCCAGCACGAGGTAGCGCTCGATGGAGCGCAGCTCCTCCTCGAGGGTCGTGTACTCCCCGTGGCGCTGGAACGAGTAGCGGGTGAAGTCGGCGAAGTCGAGCAGCAGCTCCCGGGCCCGGTCGGGATCGGTCCGGACGAAGGACGCGATGGCGTTGAGGGCGTTGTAGATGAAGTGCGGCGAGATCTGCGCCCGCAGCGCCCGCACCTCGGCCTCCATCAGCCGGTTGCGCGAGGCGTCCAGCTCGGCGAGCTCGAGCTGACCCGAGACCCAGCGGGCCAGCTCGTCGCCGGCGCGGACCAGGGCGGCGGAGGCGTGCCCGGCGAAGAGCTGCATCGTGCCGACTGTCCGGTCCTCGACGATGAGGGGGCTCACGACGACGGCGCGCAGCGGGCACATCGGATCGCCGCAGTCGAACTCCCGGTGGTCGTGCACGGTGGTCGCGCCGTCGTCGACCCCCGCGCGGGCCAGTCCGGCGACGAACCGCTGGTGCACGTCGTACCGGCCGTCCCAGGCCAGCAGCGCGTCGGTGTCGGTGAGCGCCACGGCAGCGGTGGCGAGGAGCCGCCGCAGGTGCCGGACGCACCGCTCCGCGCTCGTCACGTTGAGGCCGGTGCGCAGCGGCGCGGTCATCAACGACGCGGTGTGCAGGGTCTCGAAGCTCGCCCGGTCGGCCTGGCTGCCCAGGTGCCCCGGCAGGAGACGCCACCGCATGCCGCCGACCCTAGAGGGCCCGCACGGCTCGGTCAGTGGAAGTCGATGAGTGTCGTACCGGGGTCCTCGGGCGGCTCGGGCAGCTCCGGTGGCTCCGGCTCCTCCGCCCCGGTGGTCTCGAAACCGCCCTGGGCCGCGACCGGATCCGGCGGGGGCGCCTCGGCGGGGTGCTGCACGATCGCGCGGTAGCAGCGGGTCACGTACGGCAGCAGCATCCCGCCGTGCCCGCGCGCGTACTCCTCGTAGAGAGCGCTGACCCGCGCCAGTACGTCGACCCGCTCGTCCTCCTCCATCACCGCGACCGACGAGCGCGACCGCACGAGGTCCAGCAGTGCCTCACGGTCGAGTCGCTGCCAGCAGCGGAAGGCCTGCTCCTCGACGAAGCCGAAGAGCGGGGAGGAGCGCAGCGGTGCCACCAGGTCGGTCTCCGCGCCGTCGGTGCCCATCAGCCGCCCGAGCCGACGGCCCCACGGTATGCTCTCGTCGCGCTGGTACCACACCAGCGCGATCGCCCCGCCGGGGCGCAGGACGCGCGCGATCTCCGGCAGCGCGCGGGCATGGTCGAACCAGTGGAACGCCTGCGCCGTCGCCACGACGTCGACCGAGCGCGACGGTGCGGGGATCGCCTCCGCTCCGGACACGCCGACCGCGAACGGCACCACCCGGGTGCGGAGGCGGCTGAGCATCGGCGGCGAGGGATCGGTGGCGATGACCCGGTGGCCTGCCTCGACGAGGAGCTGGGTGAGCTTCCCCGTGCCGGCGCCCAGCTCGAGGACCGTGAGCTTGCCCGGTCCGGTGAGCCACCGGGCGGCCTCCTCGGGATACGACGGTCGTGCCCGGTCGTAGGCCTCCGCCACCGCACCGAAGGACAGCGCGTGGGCGGGACGGGAGGGGGAGTCGTCGCTCATCGGGGTCGAAACTATCGCGGGGACCGGGACCGGCCGTCGCCGCCGGGCCGACTACCCTGACGCCCGTGCCCGACCCGGACCCGCTCGCCTGGCTGAGCTCTCTCGAGGGGGTCCCGTCGGGCTTCGTCGGGGCCCGCGACGCCATCGACGCCCTCCTCCGCGACCGCGGCATGCGACGCTCCACACCGGACCAGACGGCAGCCTCGCTGCTGCACGGCGCCCACGCCAGCGCGGTGCTGGAGGGGTCCGCCGCCACCCTGCCCGAGGTGGAGGCAGGAGCGGGCGACGCTCTCGCTCACGCGGCGGTGCGCCTGAGCACCGAGCTGCTCTCGCTCGTCCCCGTGGTGCGCCGCGCACCGGGCCAGGCGTTCGCCCGGCTGCACACGCTCGCCGGCGCCGGGGTCGTCGACGACGAGGCGCTGGGCCGGCCGGTCTCGGCGGAGGCGGCCGCGCGCCTGGGCTCCCTCGCCCAGACCGTGCTCACGACGTCGGCGCCGGCCCTGCAGGTCGCGGCGCTCGTGCACGCCGACATCGCGACGGTGGCGCCCTTCGCCAGCCACAACGGGCTCGTGGCGCGGGCCGCCGAGCGCCTGATCCTCGTCGCCCGAGGGGTCGACCCGGCCTCGCTCACCGTGCCCGAGGCCGGGCACCTCGCGTTGCGGCCGGCGTACGAGTCGAACCTGCGTGGCTACGCCGCCGGGGGCAGAGCGGGGTTCCACTCCTGGTTGCTCTACGCCCCCGAGGCCTATGCCAAGGCCGCGGAGCTCAGCCCGCTGCGGGGCTGAGCGCCCAGGCCGGACGGCGGGGCCCGCTGCACAGATGAGCGGCACCGACCTCGTGCCCTCACGGGTTCGACGCCGATGCCGCTCGCACACACCTGTCGGGCTACCAAGCGTGCAGTCTCGTCTGCCGTGACGGGTGCTTCCCGTCCGTCGGCGCCCTCAAGAAGGGTGGATCGCCGCGTGGGTACCTGACTCGGTGTGCTGGTCTGGAGTTGTGACTCCTTTGTACGTCGCCGTCGGGGAGTCGACAAGACTTGACTTCAGCCTGTGGAGCGGGATCGGCGTGTCCGCATCCACACCGTCGTCGCCGCCGCGACCGCGGCGCCCACGGCCAGGGCGGCGAGCGTCGGGCGGGCCGGGGGCAGCCGCATCCCGGAGCGCAGGGCGACCGGTTTCTCGAAGACCAGCACCGGCCAGTCGCGCTCCCGAGCGATGCGCCGCAGGTCCTTGTCCGGGTTGACCGCGTGCGGGTGGCCGACGGCCTCGAGCATGCTCACGTCGGTGACCGAGTCGCTGTAGGCGTAGCAGCCGTCGAGGTCGTAGCCGCGCTTGCGCGCCAGGTCGGCCACCGCCTTCGCCTTGTTCTCGGCGTAGGCGTAGAAGCGGATCTCCCCGGTGTAGCGGCCGTCCTCGACCGCCATCCGGGTGGCCACCACGTGGTCGGCACCCAGCATCTCCCCGATCGGCTCCACCACCTCGGCGCCGGAGGTCGAGACGATGATGACGTCGCGGCCCGCCGCGTGGTGATCCTCGATCAGGTGCACGGCCTCGTCGTAGACCAGCGGGTCGACCACGTTGTGCAGGGTGTCGGCGACGATGTCGCGCACGGTCTGCACGTCCCACCCGGCGCAGAGCTGCGACATGAACTGCCGCATCTTCTCCATCTGGTCGTGGTCGGCGCCGCCGACGAGGTAGACGAACTGCGCGTAGGCGCTGCGGAGCACCGCGCCCCGGGAGATCAGCCCGCCGGCTTGGAACGGCCGGGAGAAGGCGAGCGTGCTCGACTTGGCGATGATCGTCTTGTCGAGGTCGAAGAACGCTGCCGTCGGCGGGAAGACGGGGGACATGGGCTCAGCCTAGGGAGCCGGGCCGACGCCCGCTGTCCACAGGACGCCGACCATGCTGGTTCTCCACAGCTCGGGCCGCTGCCGAGCCCGGCCGGCCGTGCGCGGGCCAGCCTCGTCCGATGGACACTGACGAGACCTCGGACACCGGCGCGCAGGACCGGGCGGCGGGGCGGCCCGCGCCCCTCGTCGTCACCGCGGACCAGGCGCTCGCGGAGGAGGTGCGCCGTCTCGCCGCAGCGGCCGGCACGATGCCGTACGCCGTGACCGAGCCGATCGGTGCCCTCCGGGCCTGGCCCACGGCCCCGGTCGTGCTCGTGGGCGCCGACCTCGCTGCGGCTCTCGCCGCCCACGCGCCGCCGCGCCGACCGGCCGTGCACGTGCTCGGCGCCGGGTCCGTTCCCGATCGGGCCTTCCGGGAGGCCGTCCGGCTCGGCGCGGAGACCGTGGCGGAGCTGCCCGCCTCGGCCGACTGGTTGGTCGACCTGCTCACCGACGCCGGCGAGAAGCCGCGGCGTCCTGCCCGGACGGTGGGGGTCCTGGGCGGGTGCGGCGGCGCGGGGGCGACGGTGCTGGCGTGCGCCCTGGCCACCCGAGCGGCGCAGGACCGGCCCACGCTCCTGGTCGACGCCGACGTGCTGGGCCCGGGAGTCGAGCGCGTCCTGGGCGAGGAGACCCGGACGGGCGTGCGCTGGGACGCCCTCGGCGCCGCGACCGGCCGGCTCAGTGCCCGGTCACTGCGGGAGGCACTGCCCCGCCAGGGCGACCTGCACCTGCTCGCCTTCGGACGGGAGCGGCCCGAGGAGCTGTCGGCCTTCGCGGTCCGCGAGGTGCTCTCCGCCGCCCAGCGCGCCTTCGGCTGCCTGGTCCTCGACCTGCCGCGCCATCGGAGCCCGGTGGTGGAGGAGATGCTCGCCCGCTGCGACCGGATCGTGCTGGTCACCACCCTCACCGTCCCGGCGGTGGCTGCGACCGCCCGGGTCGCCGCCCGGTTGCCGGCGGGCGTGCCGGCCGCGCTGGTCGCGCGTGGCGGTGCGTCGGGAGTGAGCCCGGCCGAGGTCAGCCGGCTGGTCGGCGTACCGCTGCTGCACGTGATGGGCGACCAGCGGCATCTGGACGAGGCGATCAACCTCGGCGCGGGACCGCTCGCGTCGCCGCGAGGCGCCTTGGGGCGCGCGGCCCGGCACTGCGTCCAGGACCTGTTCGCGAGGTCGGCATGACGGCGCTCCCGGCGCTCCCGGTGGACGGCCCCCAGAGTGCGGACGCCGTCGCCGATCCGACCATGGTGGAGGAGGTGCGCAGCCGGCTCGCCGCCGAGGGCGCCGCGCTGAGCCCGGACCGGGTCGCCCAGGCGCTGCGGGCGCAGGGCAGACCGGTGGGGGATCGCACCGTCCTCGCGGTGTACGCGGCGTTGCGTCGCGACGTCGTTGGCGCCGGTCCCCTGGACCCGCTCCTGCACAGCCCGGGAGTGACCGATGTCCTGGTCAACGGCCCCGAGCAGGTCTGGGTCGACCGCGGCCAGGGGTTGGAGCGCGCCGACCTCGCCTTCCCCTCCGACGACGCGGTGCGCCGGCTCGCTCAGCGGCTGGCCGCCTCGGTGGGCCGCCGGCTCGACGACGCCTCCCCGTACGTCGATCTGCGCCTGGCCGACGGCACCCGGTTCCATGCTGTGCTCGCTCCGCTGTCCCGGCCGGGCACCGTCTTGAGCCTGCGCGTGCCCCGACGCCGGGTCTTCACCCTCGAAGAGCTCGTCGCTTCCGGAGCACTCACCCGAGACGGTGCGGCGCTGCTGCGCCGCGTGGTGGAACGCCGGTGCGCGTTCCTGGTCAGCGGCGGGACGGGGACGGGCAAGACCACGGTGCTCGACGCCCTGCTCTCCCTGGTCCCGGCGCACGAGCGGGTCGTCGTCGTCGAGGACGCCAGCGAGCTGCGCCCGGACCACCCCCACGTGGTGGGGCTCGAGGCCCGACCGCCCAACGTGGAGGGTGCCGGGGCGGTCACGCTCCAGGCGCTGGTCCGCCAAGCGCTCCGGATGCGACCCGACCGCCTCGTCGTGGGCGAGGTGCGCGGCGCCGAGGTCGTCGACCTGCTGGCGGCGATGAACACCGGTCACGAGGGCGGCTGCGGGACGGTGCACGCCAACTCGGCCGCCGATGTCCCGGCCCGCATCGAGGGCCTGGCGCTGGCCGCTGGCCTCCCGCGCGCGGCCGTGCACAGCCAGCTCGCCTCGGCCGTCGACCTGGTCGTCCACCTCCAGCGCGAGGACGGTGTGCGGCGGCTCGCGGAGATCGGAGTGATCCGTCGGCAGCGCGACGGTCTGGTCGAGGTCGCGCCCGCGGTGTCGTTCGACCGCGACGGTGCTCCCGCGGAGGGACCCGGCGCGACCCACCTCGCCACGGTGCTCCAGTGAGCGCCCTCCTTGCGGCGGTCGCCGCCGCGGTGACGGCGGTGCTCCTCGCTCCGGGCCGTCCCCGCTCGCTGCTGCCGCGGCTGCCCGGTCCGGTGATCGGCGTGCCGGCGATGACAGGGGCCCTGGCGCTCCTCCCCGCCCTGATGTGGTCCTGGGTCGGCGGCCGGCACCTGGTCCTCGTCGCGATCGCCACCGCCACGGCGGCGGCCAGCCTGCGACGGCTCGCCCGTGCCCGCGCCGGTCGGCGGGCGGAGCGACGCGCCGCCGACGTCCTCGCCGCCTGCGAGGGCATGGCCGCCGACCTCGCCGCGGGGCAGCCACCGCGGAGGGCGCTGCGCCGAGCGGCGTCGGTGTGGTCCGAGCTCGAGCCGATCGCCGTCGCCGCGGAGCTGGACGCCGACGTGCCGGGAGCGCTGCGTCGTCTGGCCGGCGCGCCTGGGGCGAGCCAGCTGCGCACCGTGGCGGCTGCGTGGCAGGTGGCCCACCGCTCGGGGACGGGATTGGCCGCAACGCTGTCCCGAGTCGCCGGGATGCTGGCCGAGGAGCAGCGGACGACCCGCCTCGTCGCCACCGAGCTTGCCGCGGCACGCGCCACCGCGCGGATGATGGCGGCGCTCCCCGCTCTCGTGCTGTTGCTCGGTGCCGGCATCGGCGGCGATCCGCTCGGCTTCCTCACCGGCACGCCGGTCGGTCTGGGCTGCCTGGCCGGCGGGCTCGGGCTGACGCAGGCGGGCCTGGTCTGGCTGGACCGGATCGCCGACGGTGTGCTGGGGCGCCGGTGACCGGCGCGGCGCTGCTGGCGACCCTCCTCGCCGGCGGCGGAGCGATGCGGTGGAGCGCGCAGCCGACGTCGTCCCGGGCGCTCGGCCGGGACGCCTCCGGTGCCGAGCGCCGCCGAGTCGAGCACGCGCAACGCCCGGACCGAGCGCTGCTGGCACGGGCCCGGCTGCCCCTCTCCGCCCTGGCCGCCTTCGGCGCGTGGGCCTTCCTCGGTGGGCCGTCCGGCCTGGTGGCGGCCGGCGTGGGCGGCGCGATCGCCTGGCGTGTGCTGGGGCGAGTCGAGAGCCCGGCCGTGGCGCGTCGCCGGGAGAGCATCCGGGCGGACCTGCCGGTCGCCGTGGAGCTCCTCGGCGCTGCGCTCGAGGCCGGCGGTGCGGCCGTCACCGCCTTCGGCGTCGTGGCGGAGGCGCTCCCCGGACCCCTGGGGGAGGAGCTGGGAGCGGTGCATCACCGCCTGCAGCTGGGCGTCGATCCGGAGCTCGTCTGGGTCGACCTCGGACGCGCCGGTGACCTGGGCCCGCTCGGTCGCGCACTCGAGCGCGCTCACGACAGCGGCGCGACGGTGACCGCCACCGTCCTGGCCTTGGCCGCGGATCTGCGCGACCGAGCACGTGCCGAGGTCGAGGAACGCGCCCGCAGCGTCGACGTGCGCGCCGCAGCGCCGCTGGGCGTGTGCCTGCTGCCGGCGTTCCTCCTGCTCGGCGTCGTGCCGATGGTCGCCGGCCTCTTCGCGGCGATGCACCTCTTCGACTGAGTGTCCACAACCGCCGCCGGCCGGCGGTTCTCCACCGCCCGGCGGCGACCACCCCACCGCGGACGCCGGCCGCTCGATGCTCGAGGCGCGAGAGCCGCGAGACGAGCTCGGGGCCGAGGAGAAGGAGACGCAGATGACCACGACGACGATCGAAGCCCGGACCGCCGGGTCGCGGACCGAGGAGCGGGGCGCCACCACCGCCGAGTACGCCGTGTGCACCGGAGCCGGGGTGGGTTTCGCCGGTGTGCTGTTCAAGTTCCTGACCAGCGAGGCCGGTCAGAGCTTCCTCAAGCTCGTGTGGACCGGGATCAAGGCGCTGTTGCCCTTCTGAGGCACCGAGCGTGCGGAGGGTGCCGCCGGGGCCTCCTTCGGGAGGCTCCGGCCGGGGCCGCAGAGGAGGGCGCGGAGGAGAGCGCAGAGGAGGCAGGGCTGCGAGCCCGGAGAGGAAGGCCGTGGAGCGGAGATCCTGGGGTCACCGCCGACTCCTGAGAGGTCGCCCAGGACTGTGGAGGGACATGTCGGAGCGCGGCGCCGTGACGGCCGAGGCCGCCCTGGTGCTTCCGCTGCTCGCGTTGGTCACCGTGGGGCTGGCCTGGATGGTCGGCGTCGGGGTGGCACAGGGACGGGCCCAGGACGCGGCCCGGGACGCGGCCCGGGTGGTCGCCCGCGGCGAGGCGCCGGACGCCGGGCAGGCGCTCGCACGGCGGGTCGCTCCCGGAGGCGCGACGGTGACGGTGCACCGTGGTGCCGGACGGGTCGAGGTGGTCGTCCGGGCACCGGTGCGTGGTCCCGGCGGGATTTTCGGGTTCCTCACCGACGTGTCGGTCACCGCGCAGTCGGTGGCGGCCCTCGAAGGCGGCGCGCCGGGAGCGGTGCCGTGACGGGCGCGAGGGCCGGGCGGCCACCGGCCAGGGCGCGGGAGGACGGGGCCGCCACGGTCTTCGGCGTGGCCCTGATCGCGCTGCTCGCCCTGGTCGCCGCCGGCTCGGGTGTGGCGGTGGGCGCGCTCGCCGGACACCGGCGTGCCGAGGCGGCCGCCGACCTGGCGGCCGTCGCCGGCGCTGCCGCTGTCCAAGCCGGCGGGGACGGGTGCGGCGCAGCCGCGCGTACGGCCCGGGCCAACGGAGCGGACCTCGACGGGTGCGCCGTCCAGGGCGCCGACGTGGTGGTGCGGGTGCGCGTCACGATGGCGGCGCTGCAGCGACTGCTCGGCGGGGCCGGCCTGCCCACGCTTCCTGCGCGGGCGCGGGCCGGGCCCGCGCCGTGAGCAGCAGGGGTGGAGGTGGTCTCCGCGCCCGCGGTGCCGGGCCGTCCGCGGCTCAGCGATCCCCGAGGAGCAGGCCCAGGAGGCGCACCGCACCGGGCTTGTCCAAGGGATGGTTCTGGTTGCCGCACTTCGGCGACTGGACGCACGAGGGGCAGCCCTCGGCACACCCGCACGCCTCGATGGCGTCGCGGGTGGCGGCCAGCCACCCGGTCGCCGTCTCGTAGCCCCGGGCGGCGAACCCGGCGCCGCCGGGGTGCCCGTCGTGGACGAAGACGGTGAGCACTCCGGTGTCGGGGTGCCGTCGCGTGGAGACGCCGCCGATGTCCCAGCGGTCGCAGGTCGCGTACAGCGGCAGCAGACCGATCGAGGCGTGCTCCGCAGCGTGGGCGGCTCCGGGGAGATCCAAGGGGTCGACGCCCGACTCCGCGAGGACGTGGTCCTCGAGGGTCCACCACACCGCTTGCGTGGACAGACGCTGCTCGGGGAGGTCGAGCGGCACCTCGGCGATCACGGTGCCATCGCCGGCCCGGCGCTGGAGGTAGGACACCACCTGCTGGGAGACGCACACCGACCCCGTGAACAGGCGCCCGCCGGGAAGGCCGCGGGAGCGGTCGGTGTGCTCGATCGCGATGTCGGTGACGGTGCGCGCCGAGGTGAGGTAGTCGGGCTCGTCCGGGACCAGGGAGGCGACACCGCCGTCCAGGTCGAGCTCCGTCACCAGCCAGGTGCCGCCCTGGTGGAGGTAGACCGCGCCGGGATGCACGGTGGCGGCAGCGCGGGCGGCGTCGACCGTGCCGACGACCGTGCCGGTCCCCTGCTCGACGAGCCGGACCGCCGCACCGCCGATCGAGCGGATGTCGGCAAGGTCGCAGGCCCGCCGGCGGTCGGTCCAGTACCACCCGCGGGGGCGGCGGCGCAGCACGCCGGCGGTCGTCAACGCGTCGACCGCCTCGCGGGCACCCGGGCCGAAGAGATCCGGGCCGAGTGGACCGTCGGGCGTCAGCGGCACCTCCGCGGCGGCGGCGCACAGGTGCGGTCCGAGGACGTACGGGTTGGCGGGATCGAACACGAACGCCTCCACGGGCGCTCCGAGCAGCGCGTCGGGGTGGTGCACCAGGTAGGTGTCCAGGGGGTCGTCGCGGGCGACCAGCACCGCCAGCGCGTCGTCGGCGCCGCGCCCGGCGCGCCCCCACTGCTGCCACATCGCCGCCCGGGTGCCCGGGAAGCCGGCCAGCAGCACCGCGTCGAGACCGCTCACGTCGATGCCGAGCTCGAGCGCCTGGGTGGCCGCCAGGCCGACCAGACGACCCGAGCGCAGGTCGCCCTCGAGCGCTCGGCGCTCCTCGGGCAGGTAGCCGCCGCGGTAGGCCGCGACCCGGCCGCCGAGACCCGGCTCGATCTCCTCCAGGTGGCGCCGCGACGCGGCCGCGACGGTCTCGGTGCCCCGGCGGGAGGGCACGAACGCGAGCGTGCGCACCCCGTCGAGGACGAGGTCGGTGAGCACGTCCGCCGTCTCGGCCGTGGCCGACCGGCGGACCGGGGAGCCGTTCTCCGCGACGGCGTCGGTGAAGGGCGGCTCCCAGAGGATCACGGTCCGCCGACCGCGGGCGGAGTGGTCCTCGGCGACCGCGGCGACCTCCAGGCCGGTGAGCCGCGTCGCTGCGGCCGCGGGATCCGCGACGGTGGCGGAGGCGAGCACGAAGGTCGGCTCGGAGCCGTGCGCCAGGCAGACCCGCCGGAGCCGCCGGAGCACGTGGGAGACGTGGGCGCCGAACACACCGCGGTAGTGGTGCATCTCGTCGACGACGACGAACTGCAGGGCGGCGAAGAAGCGGGCCCACTCCTCGTGGCGGGGGAGCAACGAACGGTGCAGCATGTCGGGGTTGCTCAGGAGGTACTCGCCGTGGTCGCGGTTCCAGGCGCGCTCCTCGCGACTGGTGTCGCCGTCGTGGGTCGCGACGCGGAGGCCCGGGAGCTGGAGGCGGCGTACGGCGTCCGCCTGGTCGTGGGCCAGCGCCTTGGTGGGCGAGAGGTAGAGCGCGGTCGCACCCCGGCGGCCGCGGTCCCCGCGCGCCTCGGCGATGCCGGTGAGCGCAGGCAGCAGGTAGCCGAGGGACTTGCCCGACGGGGGGCCGGTCTCCCCGACCACGTGGCGACCGCTCCGAGCGAGGCCGGCAGCCTCCACCTGGTGTCGCCATGGAGCCGAGATTCCCTGACGACGCAACGAGCCGACGAGGTCGGCGTCGGCCCAGGCCGGCCAGGCGCCGGTCGTCCCCGCGCGGCCGGCGAGGACGCGCACGTGAGCCGCGGACTCGCCGCGACCCGGGCGGCCGCACAGGCGGTCGACGAGGTCACCGGGATCGGGGAGGGGCACCGGGCCGATTCTGGCAGCCGGCACCGACACGAGCACTCCCGGACCGCGCACGCCGCGGACCCCGGCGTGGTTGAATGACGGATCAGGGGCGCACGGCCCCGTGCTGCCCGTCCCGACCAGCAGTGGCGTCCAGACAAGGAGACACGGTGGATCTGTCGCTCGAGACCCGTGAAGTCGACGGGCGGACCATCGTGGCGGTCGGCGGCGAGATCGACGTCTACACCGCGCCGCGGTTGCGTGACGAGATCAGCGACCTGGTCGGTCAAGGCCGGCACCGGTTGGTCATCGACATGGAGAAGGTCGACTTCCTGGACTCCACCGGTCTCGGCGTGCTCGTCGGGGGCCTGAAGAAGGTGCGGGCGCACGACGGATCCATGGAGCTGATCTGCAGCCAGGACCGCCTTCTCAAGATCTTCCGGATCACCGGGTTGGCGAAGGTCTTCACGATTCACGCCACCGAGGCCGAGGCGCTCGGCTCCTAGTCGTTCCGGCGGTCGTCGGGACCGCTCGTCCGTCCGCGCGACGCGCCCGCCCGGGTGGGGCTGGTGTGGCGCGGGTCACGTGTGCATAGACTCCGGCCCACGTTGTTACCCGCATCACACCGAGGAGCAGCATGCACGGGCCCACCCCCGAGATCGTGAACCACCTCGACGGCGGAAACCTCGCCCTCGTCATCATCGTCGCCGTCATCGCGCTCGCCGCGCTCGGCATGGCGGCCGTCTTCCGGGCGGAGGTGCTCGCCGCCGACGAGGGCACCGAGAACATGCGGACGATCGCGCGCGCGGTCCAGGAGGGCGCCAACGCGTTCCTCACCCGCCAGTTCCGGACCTTGGGGATCTTCGCCGCGGTCGCGTTCGTGATCCTGCTGATCCTGCCCGCCGACGACACCACCGTGCGGATCTTCCGCTCGATCTTCTTCCTGCTCGGCGCGGGCTTCTCCGGCGCGATCGGCTACCTCGGCATGTCGCTCGCCGTGCGCGCCAACCTGCGGGTGGCCGCCGCCGCACGCGACGGCGGACGCGACCCGGCGATGAACGTCGCCTTCCGGACCGGCGCCGTCGTCGGCATGGCGACGGTCGGTCTCGGCCTCCTGGGTGCGTCGATCGTCGTCCTGGCGTTCGGCAGCGAGGCACCCCACGTGCTCGAGGGCTTCGGCTTCGGTGCCGCGCTGCTCGCCATGTTCATGCGGGTCGGCGGCGGCATCTTCACCAAGGCCGCCGACGTGGGAGCCGACCTGGTCGGCAAGGTCGAGCAGGGCATCCCCGAGGACGACCCCCGCAACGCCGCCACCATCGCCGACAACGTCGGTGACAACGTGGGCGACTGCGCCGGCATGGCGGCCGACCTCTTCGAGTCCTACGCCGTGACGCTCGTCGCCGCGCTCATCCTCGGCTCACAGGTCTTCGGTGAGAAGGGCCTCGTGTTCCCGCTGATCGTCCCGGCGATCGGCGCGCTCACCGCGGTGCTCGGCGTCTACCTGTGCCGTCCCCGGCCCGGCGAGGGCGGGCTGGTCACGATCAACCGCGCCTTCTACATCTC
>JBQCCW010000273.1:0-2279 GCA_051961835.1 Marmoricola sp.
AACAAGGCCAAGATGGTGGTGCACGGCACCGCCGCGGAGCCGACGCTCGGCATCCTGGACCCGACCCGCAGCGGGGTCGACCTGCGCGACTGCCCGCTCCACACCGCCGGCCTGCAGGCGGCGCTCCCGGTGCTCGCGGAGTTCATCGCCGCGGCGCGGATCGAGCCGTACGACGTCCCGTCCCGGCGCGGGGAGCTCAAGCACCTGCTCGTCACCGAGGCGCCCGGGGAGCCCGGGGAGCCCGGCGCGCTCATGGTCCGGTTCGTGCTCCGCTCGCAGGAGCCCGTGACCCGGATCCGCAAGCACCTCCCGTGGCTGCGCGAGCGGCTCCCGCAGCTCGCGGTCGCGTCGGTGAACCTCCAGCCGGAGCACAAGGCGATCCTCGAGGGCGACCGCGAGATCATCCTCACCGAGCAGGAGACCCTGCGGATGCACGTCGCCGGGCTGGACCTGCACCTGCGGCCGCAGAGCTTCTTCCAGACGAACACCCCGATGGCGGCCGAGCTGTACCGGCTGGGCCGGGCGTGGGTCGCCGAGGTGGCGCCGCGGTCCGTGTGGGACCTCTACTGCGGGGTCGGCGGCTTCGCGCTGGCGATCGCCACCGGCACCCCGGCGCCGGCCGACGTGGTCGGCATCGAGGTGAGCGCCGAGGCCGTGACCAGCGCGGCGCAGTCGGCCCGCGAGCTCGGGGTGGCAGGGGTCCGGTTCGAGACCGGCGACGCGACGGCGTACGCCCTCGGCGCGCCCGCCGCCCCGGACCTCGTCGTCGTCAACCCGCCGCGGCGCGGGGTCGGCCCGGAGCTCGCCGGCTGGCTGGAGGAGTCGGGCGTGCGGCACGTGCTCTACTCGAGCTGCAACGCGCGCACGCTCGCCGCCGACCTGGGGGAGATGCCCTCGCTGCGGCCGGTGCGCGCGCAGCTGCTCGACATGTTCCCGAACACGGCGCACTACGAGGTGCTCACCCTCCTGGAGCGGGTGTGAACCGGGAGGCCGGGCCCTCGGACGACCCGGTGCGCGCGCGGCTCGAGGACGAGCGGCGCCGGACGGTGCGGCGGCTGGCGATGCTGAAGGGGGACTACCGGGGCTTCGTCGAGGCCTCGCGGGACACCAACGCGGACGACGAGCACGACCCCGAGGGGGCGACGATCGCGTTCGAGCGCGAGCAGGTCGGGTCGCTGGTCCGGGCCGCCGAGCTGCACCTGGAGGCCGTCGACGCGGCGCTGTCGCGGGTGGCCGAGGGGACCTACGGCGTGTGCGCGGTGTGCGGCCGGCCGATCCCGCCCGAGCGGCTCGAGGTCAGGCCCACGGCTCGGACCTGCGTCGCCTGCGCCTGAGGTGGGCGCCGGCGCGGGTGGGGTCGCCGGGCCGCGGGGCGGACGTCATCCACGCCGAGCGTTGGGGGAGGCACCGTCCGTATTACGCTTCCCCCGGCTCCCCGGGGTTGGCGTCGCTGGGAGACTCGGTCCCATGGAGAAGCGGACCCTGGGCAGGACCGGACGTGACGTCTCGGTCGTCGGACTCGGCACGTGGCAGCTGGGCGCCGACTGGGGCGAGGTGTCGGAGGACGACGCGCTCGCCGTGCTGCAGGCGTCGGTCGACGCCGGGGTGACGTTCTTCGACACCGCCGACGTCTACGGCGACGGCCGGAGCGAGCAGGTGATCGGCCGGTTCCTGCGCGACCACCCTGGCATCACGGTCGCGACGAAGATGGGCCGGCGGGTCGACCAGGTGGCGGAGAACTACCACCTCGACGCGTTCCGCGCGTGGACCGACCGCTCCCGGCGGAACCTCGGCGTCGACACGCTCGACCTCGTGCAGCTGCACTGCCCGCCGAGCGCGGTGGTGGAGGCCGACGAGGTCTACGACGCGCTCGACGCGCTCGTCGACGACGGCGCCATCGCGGCGTACGGCCTCAGCGTCGAGACCGCCGACCAGGCCCTCGCCGCCATCGCCCGCCCGCGCGTCGGGTCGGTGCAGATCATCCTCAACGCGTTCCGGCTCAAGCCGCTCGACGAGGTGCTGCCCGCGGCCGCGGAGGCCGGCGTCGGGATCATCGCGCGGGTGCCGCTGGCGTCGGGGCTCCTGTCGGGGAAGTACGACGAGGGCACGACGTTCGCGGCCGACGACCACCGCACCTACAACCGCGACGGCAGCGCCTTCGACGTGGGCGAGACGTTCTCCGGGGTCGACTTCGCCACCGGCGTGCGCGCGGCGCGCGAGTTCACCGAGCTCGTCGAGCAGCACGGCCCGACCGGGCTCACCCCGGCGCAGGTCGCGCT
>JBQCCW010000274.1:0-2366 GCA_051961835.1 Marmoricola sp.
CCTGGTCGGCCCGGCCGCGAGCGCCGGCCGGCCGATGCGCGGGGAGGCCGCCGAGCTGTTGCTGCGGGTGGCGGGGGGCTATCCCTATGCGTTGCAGGTCGCCGGCCACTTCGCCTGGCGCGCCTCGAGCGGTGCGGCCGCGATCACCGCCGCCCACGCCGAGGCCGCGGTCCCGCGCGTCGAGGCCGACCTCGCGCAGCTCTTCCGCAGCCGGTGGGACGACGCCAGCAACCGCGAGCGCGAGTACCTGGTCGCCCTCGCCCGGCTGCTCGGAGACGGCGGCACGCAGGTGGTCCGTGGCGGCGACGTCGCAGCCGCACTGGACCGGCCCACCACCAAGGTCTCCTACCTCCGCGACCGGCTGGTCAAGAAGGGCACCCTGTACGCCGACGGCGCCGGCGGCCTGCACTTCATCGCGCCCGGCATGGGCGAGTGGCTGCGCAGCGAGCTCGACCCGGAGGGCTGAGGGCAGCGGGCGACGCCTCCTTCGGGCATCGTGGGTCCATGGCGGAGACGATCAAGGACGAGCTGCATCACTCCCTACGTCGTTCGCGCGACGCGGTGCTGTGGAAGCTCGACGGTCTCTCCGAGTACGACGTACGCCGTCCGCTCACTCCGACCGGCACGAACCTGCTCGGCCTGGTCAAGCACCTGGCGATCGGGGAGGCGTGGTACTTCGGGGACGTCTTCGGCCGCCCCTTCCTGCCGCACCTGCCGTGGTGGGACGACGGCGCGGAGGAGGGCACCGACTTCTGGGCGACACCGGGGGAGAGCCGGGAGGGCATCGTCGCGACCTATCGAGCGACGATCGCTCACGCCGACGAGACGATCGGAGCTCTCGACCTCGACGCGACCGGCCATGTCCCGTGGTGGTCGCGACCGGCCGTCACGCTGCACCGCATCCTCGTCCACCTGGCGACCGAGACGGCTCGTCATGCCGGCCACGCCGACATCCTGCGCGAGCAACTCGACGGCGAGGCCGGCCTCGCACCCGGCAACGCCAACCACGATCCGCACGACGCACGCTGGTGGGTCGATCGCCGTGCACGCATCGAGAACGACGCCCGGCGGGCAGCCCAGTCGAAGCAGTGACCCGCCGTTGCACGTCCGCAACGACCTCGCGGTGCGTGCGGTCCTGCGGGCTCGCCGGCACCTACATCGCCCGCAAGTCGGCCGTCCTGCAACAGGTCCTCGCGTTCTCCGACCTCACCGCCGCCGAGCGTGACGAGATCCGGCGTCTCAGCGCGACGCTGCCCCAGGGGAGAGCCTGAGGCGCAGGAGAGGCGCTGGGGACCGCGAAAGCCGCGTCACGGCTCAACAGAATGACATAATGTCACTTATCGGCGATCGATCGGTGGGAGCGCCGTGACCACTTCCTCGGCGCCCCGCATCACTTGTAGTGGAAACGCGCCTGCAGGACGACGAGGTCCTTGCCGTCGATCAGGTACACCAGCCGATGCTCGTCGGTGATGCGACGGGACCATGCTCCGGTGAACAAGTGTCGTAACGGCTCCGGTTTGCCCATGCCGTCGGTCGGGTCCCTCAGCGCATCATCGATGAGGCGCTTGATCCGCTTGAGAATCTTCCGGTCGGCCTGGTGCCAGTGCTGGTAGTCGTCCCACCCGTTCGGTGTGAAGACAAGCCTCACTCGGCGAGCTCATGCTCGTGCCGATCGCCCGATCTCGCCTGCTGAAGGCTCTCGAGAAGGCGCTTGGCGTTGGCGGGCACCCGCAGCAGATAGGCCGTCTCCTCCAGGGCTGCGAACTCCTCGGCCGAGATGAGTACCGCGTTGCCGCGGCGCGACGTGATCTCCACTGCGACGCGGTCGTTGTTGACCTTCTCGATCAGCGGGAAGAGCTGCTTGCGGGCTTCGCTCGCCGTCACGGACATGGAATTCTCCTCCAAGTGGTACGACCTTACGGTACCACTCACTCCCCGCCGCGAGGCTGCTCCCGGCTCGCCGACGCCCGTCCTGTCAGTTGCCCACGAGGAGCGTCGCAGTAACGGCCCGCGAGCAAAACCGGTGGCCGGCTCCCCCCTGCGTTGCGACGATCGCCGGCATGAGGAGCTATCCCCTGCTCGACCTGCGGGTCACGACGCCGCGGCTGGAACTGCGTAGTGCCACCGACGCGCTGCTCGACGAGGTCGCCGAACTCGTCCGGGCGGGCAAGACCCACGCCGACCCGCCGCCGTACGACGACCCGATGTCGTTCTACGAGCCGGACCCCGACCTCCGCGTGGCGACGTGGCTGCGCGCGATCTGGCGGCGCCGCGGCACCGTGGAGCGCGACTTCTGGCGGTTGTACTTCGTGGTGATGCTCGACGGCAGGCCGGTCGGCGAGCAGACGCTCAGCGGCGTCGACTTC
>JBQCCW010000275.1:0-76464 GCA_051961835.1 Marmoricola sp.
CATCGCGGCCATGTCGAAGGCGTAGAGGAGGTCGCCGTCGACGTAGCCGTACAGCCGCTTGCCGCCGGCGTACTCCTTGGCCGTCGCGGTGCGGGCGACGGCGTCGGTGACGACCGCGAACCGCGGCTGCTCGGGGTGGAGCTCGCCGTAGTAGATCTCGACGAAGCCGGTGTTGTGGGTCAGCACCCACTCCAGCGTGCCGTCCGGCTGCGGGCGCAGGAAGCCGGTCTCCTGGGCCGCCTCGCGGAGCACGGCGCCCTCGGCGTCGGTGATCCAGGAGCGGCTGAGGTAGTGGATGAACGGACGGCCGTCCTGCTGGAAGATCAGCTCCTGGCCGAACTGGAACGGCTCGATCATGGGGTACTCGCCGTGCCCGTTGCCGGCCCAGGTGCCGATCAGCCAGGCCAGCCGGGCGCAGTCCGGGTGGATGTTCGCAGGGATCTCGAAGGACATCAGCGCTCCCCGCCTGCCTGCGCCGCGGTCAGCCGCACGAGGTACGCCGCCCCGAGCACCGCCAGGACGCCGACGCCGAGGACCGCGAGGACCATGACCACCACGAGGAAGGCTTCCATGGCGACCGAGTCTAGGGCGCCGGTCTGAGCGAGCCGGTGCTCGTCGGGGTGCGTCGGACCGCGGAGACGACGAGGCCGGCGACGGCCCGCTGCTCGACCTCGAAGGGGTGGAACGGGATGGCCCTGCCCGGCGCGAGGTGCACGCCGTTGATCCAGGGGTGCCCGGCGCATACGTCGTGTCCGCTGCTCGGGCCCCACAGGTCGACGAACCGCACCCCCGCTGCACGTGCCGCGCGGCCGACGGCGTCGTCGAGACCCTTGTTGATCGCGCGGCCCAGCCGGTAGTCGCCCCGCGCGAGCGGCAGGCTCGGGCACCTGCCGGCTCCCGGGACGATCTGGGGGTAGCCGACCGCGACGATCGTCGCGTGCGGGGCGCGCGAGCGGATGCCGCGCAGCACCGCGATGACGTTCGTCTCGATGGTGGCGAGCACTCCGCGCACAGCGCCCGGGCGCGATCGCAGGGCGTCGGTGCACGGCGAGCCGGTCGGGTCGCTTGAGGCGAGCTGGACGCAGTAGCGCACGAGTGCGCCGAACAGGCCGAGGTCGTTGCCGCCGATGCCGACCGTCACGAGGTCTGTCGTCGGCCTCAACGCGTCGAACTGCGGTGGGACGCCGGGCGCCTCGGCATGGGTCATGTCGCCGGTGTCGGCCCCCGAACAGCTGCTGTCGACGAAGGTGTCGGCGTGCAGCCGCTTCGCGACGAGGGAGGGGTAGTTGTGGTCGGAGCGGAAGCACCGGGCCGGCCCAACCTGGTCCGGCACGCCGGGCGCGGCGGTGTAGGAGTCGCCGAGCGCGACGTACCGCAGGGAACCGGAGGCGTGCGCTGTCTGTGCCGGCAGCTGCTCGTGGTGCCCGGCGTTGCCCGCCGTCGCGCCGCAAGCGGCCGCGAGCAGCACCACCGAGATCGTCGCGCCCACGATCTTCCCCATGCCGGCCCTCGCGTGGGGACGCGTGAGGAGGCGTACGGCGGGGACCACCGCCTCATCCTCTCCGACACCGCCTGAGCGAGTCCGCGATCCCGGCCCCGCACCGGCGCACGACCGCTAAGGTGCGCGCTTGATGGACACCGGCCCCGGAGGAGACGACCGGCTGCGCTCGCGCGCGCTGGAGACACCCGTCGTCTACCCGCGCGGCCTGCGCGCCGACGGGCTGCCGGCCGCGCTCTCCGACCCCCGCCGCGTGGCGGCCGTGCACGCCACCGGGCTGCTCGACACCCTCGGCGAGGACCCCTTCGACGACATCGCCCGGCTCGCCGCGGACCTCACCGGCTGCGCGCGAGCGTTCGTCACCCTCGTCGACGACCACCGGTCGTTCTGGAAGGCCTGCATCGGGCTCCCGGAGCCGGCCGTCGCGACGGTGGCACAGCGCCAGAACCCGATCGGGGAGTCGTTCTGCTCCTACGTGGTGGGCCTGGAAGGGGCGCCGTTCGCGGTTGAGAACGCCCCGGTGGACCCCCGCACCAAGGACCACCCGTCGGTCGGGCCGATGCGGATCGGCGCCTGGGCCGGCCATCCCATCGTGGGCGACGAGGGGCAGGTGCTCGGCAGCGTCTGCGTGATCGACGACCAGCCCCGCACGTGGACCGAGCGCGATCTCCGAGGCCTGGCGACCCTGGCGCGCTCGGTGAGCGTCGAGCTCAACCTCCGGCAGTCACTGGTGGCGAGCGAGCAGGCGCTCGGCGAGGTGACGGCCCTGGCCGCCAGCCTCCAGCGCACCTTGCTGCCCCCGCACCTTCCCGACGTGCCGGGGCTCGACTGTGCCGCGTCCTACCTGCCGGCGGAGGGTGCGGCCGTGGTCGGCGACTTCTACGACCTGTTCAGCACCAAGGGCCGCTGGTGGTCGACGTTCATGGGCGACGTCTGCGGCCACGGTGTCGAGGCGGCCACGCTCACCTCGCTCGCCCGGTACACGCTGCGGGCGGAGGCGCTGCAGGTGCGCTCCCCCGCCGCCGTCCTGCGCCGGCTCAACGAGGCCCTGCTGCGGCACCCGTCGGGTGGGCGATTCGTCACCGCCGTTTACGGCACGTTCCGCCAAGAGGGCGAGGACGTGGTCGGCCGGCTGTGCACGGCCGGTCATCCTGCTCCGCTGATCCGGCGCGCGGACGGCACGGTCGAGGCGGTGGGGCGCCAGGGCACGCTGCTCGGCGTCCTTCCCGCCGTGTCGATCTACGACGCTCCGCTGCTGCTGCACCCGGGCGACACGCTTCTCCTCTACACCGACGGGCTCACCGAGGCACGGCCGCCGCGCACTGCCGGGGGCGCGCCGCCCGAGGAGTTCGGTGACGCGGGTCTCGAGCCGGCGCTCGCCGCGTGCGCAGGTATGACGGCCGCCGAGATCGTCGACCACCTTGCGGCGGCGGTCGTCGAGCACGCGGCCGGGCGTCGAGAGGACGACATCGCCCTGCTCGCCCTCCGGGTCCCGCCGACCGCGGGCTAGTCTCGCCGGATGCGCTCCCTGGTGATCAAGTGCACGGCCGGCGAGGAGGACGCCGAGCGGTGCAACCAAGCCTTCACGGTGGCCGCGGCGGCGGTGTCGGCCGGCGCGGAGGTGTCGCTGTGGCTCACCGGCGACGCGGTCTGGTTCGCGACCCCGGGCCGGGCCGAGGAGTTCGAGCTGGACCTCGCCACGCCGCTGTCCGAGCTGCGCGACCTGGTGCTCGGAAGCGGACGGATCACCGCGTGCACCCAGTGTGCCAAGCGGCGGGGGCTCGTCGAGAGCGACATGGTCGACGGCGTCCGGGTGGCCGGCGCAGCGGTCTTCGCCGAGGAAGTGCTCGGCGAGGGCGTCCAGGCGCTCGTCTACTGAGACTCCTGGAGGAGCTGGTCCGGGGTGCGCCACGTGATCCCGGGGAAGCGACCGAAGTCACGGTCGTAGGACACGACCGTGGCGCGGTGCTGTCGCGCGATCACAGCGAGGTGCGCGTCATTGACCAGGTTGCCGACACCTCCTGCGTACGTGAGCAGTTCGCTGAGATCGCGGGCATGACCATCGGCGGGGTGCGGGGACACCACGTGGCTCAGTGCGAGCCAGCTGTCCACGCGGTCGAGCGCGTCCTCAACCGGCAGGGGATGCGGAAAGATCTGCCGACTGGTGACGATCCGGACAAAGGCCAGAAGGGATAGCCACGGCAGGGCGAGGACCTCCGTGCCGTTGAAGGCGCGCTCAAGCCACCGGGCGCTCGCCGGGTGGTCCGGGCGATCACTGAAGGTCCCATTGATGAGGACGTTCGCGTCGACCAGCTTCATCCGGAGGAGCGCTGCT
Organism: Marmoricola sp.; assembly: GCA_051961835.1. Classification (GTDB taxonomy): domain Bacteria; phylum Actinomycetota; class Actinomycetes; order Propionibacteriales; family Nocardioidaceae; genus Marmoricola. The sequence continues at coordinate 3,834 of JBQCCW010000275.1, forward strand.
CTTCGAGTCGCCGCATATCTTCCGCATCGAGGGCGGAGAGCACAGCACCGGTGCAGTCGAGGTCGATCCTCGGTTGCCCCCCCACGACGGCGGGGTGCATCTCGAAGCCTCTGTCCCCAGGCTGCGCCAGCGCCCGGCGCAGAGCGTCATTGACGACCGCTTTCAAGCCGCCGCCAGTCCGCCCCATCGCCCGTTTGACCAGCGTCTCGACGTCGGGGTCGAGCGTGATCGTCGTTCTCATGATTGCATCATAGCATCACGTGGCATAGCATCGTGATGCTGTCGTACCGTGCGGCCCATGGGAGACCTGCTGATCACCGTCGCGCCCACGGGAGCCGAGACCACCAAGGACGCCTGCCCGCAGCTGCCGACCACGCTGGAGGACCTGGTCGACACCGCCCGGCGCTGCGAGGCGGCCGGCGCGGCGATGGTGCATGTGCACATCCGCGACGACGAGCACCGCCCCACCCTGGACCAGGGCCGGCTCAACGAGACCGTCGCCGCCCTCCGGGCCGACACGACGCTGGTCGTCCAGCTCTCGACGGGCGGTTCGGTCCACGATCCGCTGAACCAGCGGCTGCGCGTCCTCGACGCGGCCCCCGACTCCTGCAGCCTGACGATGGGCACCACGAACTTCGGCGACGACGTCTTCTCCAACCCGTGGCCATTCATCTGCGAGCTCTACCAGCTCAGCCAGGAGCGCCACGTCGTGCCGGAGTTCGAGCTGTTCGACCTCGGCCATGTCGCCGCGCTCGAGCGGCTCCTCGGGCGCTACGGACTGCCCTACGGCGGCAAGGTGCACTGCGACCTGGTGATGGGCGTGCCCGGAGGCATGCCCGGCACCGCGGACGCCCTGGTGGCGGCGGTCGCCGCACTGCCGGACGCCGTCACCTCGTGGTCGGCCACCGGCATCGGCCGCAGCACGCTGCCGGTCGCGCTGGCCTCGCTGTCCAAGGGTGGCCACCTCCGGGTCGGCATGGAGGACGTGCTCACGCTGTCGCGCGGCGTACCGGTGGAGCACAACGAGCAGCTGGTCTCCCGCGCGGTCGACATGGGCCGGCTCGCCCAGCGCGAGCCGATGACCTCCGCCGAGGCGCGGTCGCTGCTGGGCCTCGCCTGAGGGGCGTCCCGTGAGAGCGGTGCTGCAGCGGGTCACCGAGGCGTCGGTGCGCGTCGACGGCGTGGTCGTCGGACGGCTCAGCGAGCCCGGTCTCGTCGTCCTCCTCGGCGTCACCCACGACGACGGGCCCGAGCAGGTCTCCTGGCTGGCGCGCAAGGTGCGCGAGCTGCGGATCCTCCGCGAGGAGCGCTCGCTCGCCGACACCGGCGGCGGGGCGCTGGTGATCAGCCAGTTCACGTTGTACGGCGACGCCCGCAAGGGCCGGCGTCCCACCTGGCAGGCCGCCGCGCCCGGCCCGGTCGCCGAGCCGCTCTACGAGGCGTTCTGCGCAGAGCTCGCGGCGCTTGGCACGCCGGTCGAGCGCGGCGTCTTCGGGGCGGACATGGCGGTGGCGCTCGTGAACGACGGCCCGGTGACGTTGGTGGTGGAAGCGCCGCTCCGCTGAGCACCGATAGGCTCGCGCACCATGAGCCGACGGGCGTTCATCACCGGGATCACCGGGCAGGACGGCTCCTATCTCGCCGAACTGCTGCTCGAGAAGGACTACGAGGTGCACGGGCTGGTCCGCCGGGCCTCCACCCTCAACCGCAGCCGGATCGACCACCTGCACGCCGAGGCCCGGCTGCACCTGCACTACGGCGATCTCACCGACGGCGTGAGCCTGGTCAACCTGATCCGGCAGATCGAGCCGCACGAGGTGTACAACCTCGGTGCGCAGAGCCACGTCAAGGTGTCCTTCGAGATGCCCGAGTACACCGCCTCGGCCGACGCCGTCGGCACCCTGCGGCTGCTCGAGGCCATCCGAGCGTCCGGTCTGGACTGCCGCTTCTATCAGGCGTCGACCTCGGAGATGTTCGGCGCGACTCCGCCGCCGCAGTCGGAGACGACCGCCTTCTATCCGCGCTCGCCGTACGGCGCCGCCAAGCTGTCCTCGCACTGGGTGACGGTGAACTATCGCGAGGCCTACGACCTGTTCGCGGTCTCCGGGATCCTCTTCAACCACGAGTCGCCCCGCCGCGGGGAGAGCTTCGTGACCCGCAAGATCACCCTCGGCGTCGCCGCGATCAAGCTCGGCGTCGCCGCTCGGCTGGATCTCGGCAACCTCGATGCCGTGCGCGACTGGGGCTACGCCCCCGAGTACGTCGAGGGGATGTGGCGGATGCTGCAGCACGACGAGCCCGGCGACTACGTCCTCGCCACCGGAGTCGGCACAACGGTGCGCGACTTCTGCGCCGCGGCGTTCACCCAGGCGGGGCTGGACTGGCAGGAGTTCGTCAACCACGACAAGCAGTACGAGCGGCCCACGGAGGTGGACGCCCTGATCGGCGACGCCTCGAAGGCGCGCGAGATGCTCGGCTGGACCGCTCGGACGAAGGCCGGCGACCTGGCATCGCTGATGGTCGAGGCCGACCTCGAGCAGATGTCACGGCTCCTGGGCCGGTGAGCCGCCACCTCGTCACCGGCGCCTCCGGGCAGGACGGCCGGCTGCTCGTCGCCCTCCTGGCCTCGCACGGGCACGAGGTCATCGCGTGCGGGATCGATCCGGTCGCGTTGCCCGCCGGAGTGCAGTGGCTGCCGCTCGACGTGACCGACGAAGCGGCTGTCCGCAGGACCCTTGGTGAGGTGCGCCCGGATGTCGTGCACCACCTGGCCGCGGTGAGCTCCGTCGCCGCGAGCTGGGCCGATCCGGCCCTGACGGATGCGGTGAACCGGCGGGGCGGGCTCGCGGTCCTCAACGCAGCCCGGGACGTCGGTGCCCGCTTCGTCTTCGCCTCCTCCTCGGAGATCCTGGGAGCCGTTTCTGGCGGGGTGGCCGACGAGTCGACCCCGCTGGACCCCCGAAACCCCTACGCCGAGGCGAAAGCCGCTGTGCACCTCGCCGTCCAGCACGCCCGGCGGGAGGGAGCGGCGGCCACGAACCTCATCCTGTTCGGCCATACCGGCCCCCTTCAACCATCTTCCTTCGTCATCCCCTCTGTGTGTCGCCAAGCTGTGGAGGGCCGGCGCGGTCGGCGCGATGCGATCGAGCTCCACGACCCCATGGTCGCCCGGGACTGGGGCGCCGCCACTGATGTCGTGCAGGCCTTCCCGGCCGCCGCGGCCGGACCTGCCGGGGACTACGTGATCGCGACCGGACATCTCCACACCCTCGCCGAGATCGCCGAGTGGGCACTCCAGAGCACCGGCGTGCCGCACGTGGTCCTGCGTCGAGCGGGTGAACGGCGACGCGCCGACGTAGCGGGCGTGGTGGGGAGCCCGCGCCGCGCCGCAGCGCAGTTGGGCTGGCAGCCCAGGACGCCCCTGCGCGACGTCGTGGAGCAGATCGTCCGGACCGCAGCGGTCGATGATCTGGGCGGCTGAACCGGGACCAAATCTGTTCGGCCTCGTTAAGCCCTACACTCGCGCGACGACCGAGCGCAACCCGCCTCACCAGGAGACCAATCCGGCGTGGACCTCAAGGAACTTGTCCGTGTGCTGCGCCGACGTTGGAAGAACATCGTCGCGATGATCGTGCTGGCGCTCGCGATAGCGGCAGCGATCTCGTTCACGGCGACCCCGGTCTACCAGTCCACAGCTCGTGTCTTCATCTCGACCGACGTCAGCACCTCCGCGGAGGCGTTCTACGCGGGCGGGTTCGCTCAGCAGCGCGTGCAGTCGTACGCCGACCTCGCCACGAGCAGTGAGGTGGAGCAGCGCGTCATCGACCGCCTGCATCTCAACCTCACTCCGGCGGAGCTGGCCGCCAAGGTGAGCGCGACTGTTGGGACGAACACCGTGATCATCACCTTGGAGGTACGCGACACAAGTCCACGCCGCGCCCAGCAGATCGCACAAGCGGAGGCCGAGGCGCTCACCGCCTACGTGACCCAGGTCGAAACCCCAGCGGGAACCAATACGACGCCGATCAAGGCAACGATCACCGACCAGGCGACGTTCGATGGCGCGCCCGTAGCTCCTCGCACGGGCCTCTACCTCGCCGTCGCCGCAATCCTGGGAATCCTCGTCGGTCTTGGTCTGGCCGTCCTCCGCGAGACGCTCGATACGACGGTGAAGGGTCCGCACGACGTGGAGGACGTGACGACGACACCCATCATGTCGTTCGTCGTCGACGACGCCTCGGCGAAGTCGGCGCCTTTGGTCAGCGATCCGGCGGCGCACACCTCGCGAGCAGAAGCGTTCCGGCTGCTCCGCACGAACCTGCAGTTCCTCGACCTCGACTCACGGCCGTCATCGTTCGTGATCACGAGCGCCCTCCCTTCGGAGGGGAAGACCTCCACGGCGACGAACCTCGCGATCGTGCTTGCCCAGGCCGGGCGACGGGTCCTCCTTGTGGATGGCGACCTTCGGCGACCGGGTGTCGCCAAGCTCCTCGGGCTGGAATCAGCCGTCGGCCTCACCACGGTCCTGGTGGGCCGGTCGGAACTCGTCGACAGCATCCAGGTGCACCACGACACCGGCGTTCACGTCCTCGCGAGTGGACCGGTCCCCCCGAATCCGACCGAAATCCTCCAAGCCAGGGCGAGCCGCGATCTGTTCGAGGTGCTCCGGGCGATGTACGAGGTCGTCGTCATCGATGCTCCGCCGCTCCTTCCGGTGGCGGACGCAGCGATCATGACCACGGACGTCGACGGTGCGATCGTCGTGGTGCGTCACGGCCGAACGACACGCGAACAACTCCGGCAGGCGGTCAACCGCATCGAGCAGGTCGGAGGCCGAACGTTCGGCGTCGTGGTCAACATGACGCCTCGCCGCGGAAAGGGCTACGGCTACGCCGAGGGCTACGACTACTCCTATGAGTCCGACACACGTCAGGCGACGCGACGTTGACTGCTATGGAGCTCGTCACGCGTACACGACATCCCCTTACCGTGTCAGTGATCGGGTGCGGCTACCTGGGAGCCGTGCACGCCGCTGCGATGACGGCGATCGGCCACACCGTGATCGGGGTAGAGACCGACGTCGAACGGGCAGCGGAGTTGGCGTCCGGCCGAGCGCCTTTCTACGAGCCTGGCCTGGATGAACTCCTCCGGGCGGGGACAGCAGGAGGGCGGCTGCGCTTCACCACACGCATCGAGGATGCGACCGACGCCTCGTTGCACTTCATCTGCGTCGGCACCCCGCAGACCGTGGGTCAGCACAGCGCCGACCTTCGTTACCTCGACGCCGCGGTCTCGAGTCTCCTCAAGGTCATCGGACCCGGCGACGTCGTCGCCGGGAAGTCCACCGTCCCGGTCGGGACTGCGCCGCTGCTTGACGCGCGCGTTCGGCAAGCCGTCCCAGGCGCGGCCGTGGTGTGGAATCCGGAGTTCCTTCGCGAGGGACTGGCAGTCGCCGACACCCTGCAACCCGACCGCATCGTCATCGGCAGAGCCAGCGATGACCTCGGTGCGCGCGCCGCTTCCACCTTGCGCAGCGCCTACGGCGATATGGCCGTGAGTGCACCGGTGCTCGAGACCGACTTTGCCACCGCGGAGCTCGTCAAGGTAGCCGCGAACGCCTTCTTGGCCACCAAAATCTCCTTCATCAACGCCATGGCAGAAATGTGCGAGGCGGCAGGCGGAGACGTTGTAAGCCTCGCCGATGCTCTGGGCCACGACGAGCGCATCGGGCGGCGCTTCCTCAACGCAGGGGTGGGGTTCGGCGGCGGATGCCTCCCCAAGGACATCCGAGCTTTCATGCACCGAGCCTCCGAGCTCGGCGCAGAGGAGGCCGTCAGCTTCCTCCGGGAGATCGACGCCATCAATCTCCGACGGCGAGACAAGGTCGTCGAGATCGTGCAGGAGTGGTTCGACGGCGACGTCATGGGCAGGCGCGTCGGCGTCCTCGGCGCGGCCTTCAAGCCTGACAGCGACGACATCCGCGACTCGCCGGCTCTCGCCGTCGCCGAGGCCCTGCACCTCAAGGGCGCCGAGGTGCGCATCACCGACCCCCGCGCTCTCGCGAGCGCCCGGCGGGCCAGTCCCACACTGCGGTACGTGCCCACAGCGGAGGACGCAGCTGAGGATGCCGAGGCGGTACTGCTGCTCACCGAGTGGCCCGAGTACGTCGCGATCGATCCCGAGACCTTGCTGAAGGTCGTTCGCACGCCGCGGGTGCTCGACGGCCGCAACGTCCTCGACCACGTCGCCTGGCGGACGGCCGGGTGGACCTATCTGGGGCTCGGGCGCCCCCTCCTCGGCTGACATGACGCGGCTGGTCGTACCGCTTCTCGCCGGTTCCTATCTGGCAGCACTCGTCGCGCTCGCCGCCACAACGACTGTGGGCCTCGCGGTCGCCCTCGCCCTCGCCCTCGGCGGAACGCTGCTCGTGTGGCTCGGGCCCACCCGCCTGGGAACGCTGCTGATCGTCCTCGGGTTCTTCACGGCTCCCATGAACAGCGTAAGGCCGATCGCGGGCGTCGACCTCGTCACGTTCTCCGACATCTTCCTCGCCATCGGCGTCGTGGTTCTCCTACCCGCCCTACTGACCGGGCACGCCAGGCTCCCGGCACGGTTGCTTGCCGGCGCGCTCTTGATGTCGACCTTCTGGGTGGTCGGATCCTTCGCGGGTCCGTCATCGGTCGCCTCCATGGGCTACCTCATCCGGATGCTCAGCGCTTCGCTGCTGCTGCCGGTGGCGCTCCTCTTGTGGCGGCCTCCTATGCGCACGGTCACTGCACTCGTCTGGGCCTACGTGTGGGGTCAGGGAGTGAGCACCATCGCCGGCCTGGCACAGGGCAAGGACGGCGGCCGCTACGTCGGCCTCACCACCCACCCGAACTTCTACGGGATGTGTGGCGCCCTCGCTTTCGGTCTCTGTCTCCACTTGATCAGTGTCGGCGGACGGCGGAGCCGATCCTGGGCGATCGCACTGCTGGCTCTATCCGCGGTTTCGGTGCTGCTCTCTGGAAGCCGGGCGGCGTTGCTGGCGACGGCGCTCGTCATGCTCGTCTATCCACTGCTCGAGCGCTCGGCGCGAGCGGGTTACCTTTTGGCTCTCTCGGCGGGCCTGGTCCTCGCCCTCGGCGCTGCGGCGCTACTCCCCGCGTTCAGCAGCGGTTCAGCGGTGGGGCGCCTCACCGGCGGTGGGACCGCCCAGGGTTCGGATGCGCAGCGCACCGCGAACCTGCTCAGCGGGCTTCATCAGCTCCTTGCCCATCCGGTGGTCGGCGTGGGGTTCAGCCAACAGACCGCCTACACCCACAACGGCTATCTCGAGATCGCTCAAGCCGCCGGCCTTCTCGGGCTGCTCGGCTACCTCATCATGCTGAGCGCGTTCGTCGGTCCCCTGTTCCGTGGCCGCGGCCGTAACCGGCTCGCCTATGCGGGTCTCGCCTACCTCTTCATCAGTACCTTCAACAACACCGTGTGGGACCGCTTCGCCTGGACGGCGATCTTGCTGGGTGCGTTGGCCGACGCGACACGTACCGCTCCGGCGATCCGACGCCGCGAGCCCAAGCCATTCGCGCAACCAATGAGCGTCCCCGTCCCTGACGCTGCAGGAGGACTTCCGTGGCCCGATCGCTTCATCTGACCCAGCGCCGCGTTCGGCAGACGGTCCGAGTTTTCGACAACGGTTGGCAGCTCTTAAGCCAAATCGTGTCGGCCCGTGGCGAGACCCTGACGTTCCGGCTTCCGGGAGGAGCTCGGATCTCGTGCCCCAATCACCCGGGCGCTCGGGTGCCGGTCTACGAGGTGTTCGCTGAGGATGCCTACGGTCTCGCCGACCTCCTCTCCGGCGTCCCGCAGGACGGCGTGGTCCTCGACATCGGCGCCCACATCGGATGCTTTTCGGTCGCCGTGGCATTGCGGCTACCAGATGTGACGGTCCATGCCTATGAAGCGTCGCCCGCAACGGCGCAGTGGCTCACCCGGAACGTGGCGGCGAATCAGCTCGAGCAGCGGGTCAGCGCTCATCCCATTGCCATCTCTGCCGAGCGCGGCTCGTTGTCCTTCGCCGACAACGCATGCGGCAGCAGCCTCAACGGCCTAACGGCTCCGCCTGGGACCGCTCGGGTGACAGTCGCGGCGATCACTTTCGGAGACGCTGTGAGAGCTGCCGGAGGCCGGGTCGACGTCGTGAAGATCGACACCGAGGGAGCGGAGTATTCCCTCATCCTGGGCAGCGAGGTCGAGAGCTGGCGAACGGTGCGGTCCATGGTGATCGAATACCACGACGTGCCCGGCCACGATTGGACGGAGCTCGAGCGCCACCTGGGAGCCGCCGGCCTTCAGCCGGTGCGTCATCAGCACGCAACCCCCCGGCAAGGCACCGTCTGGCTTCGCCGGAGCGAGTGATGGCGCGCCTTCCCTCCTCGCTCCAGCCCCTGTGGCCCGTAGCGAAGCAGATACATCGCCGCTCGGCTGTCGTCCTAGGACCCGTGCATCGCCAGGCCAGCCTGTTGGCGAGTCATCCGCTGCCTCGGGCGGGGACAGCTACAGCTGAGGAGACCGCCCGACGAGAACCGGAGGCTGCGCAACTGCATGTCGGCGGCGCAGGGGAGCAACTACGGCGTACGCCTCCGCCGGGCTGCCCTGCCGACCACCCGAGCTTCGCTGCCCAACGTCACTATGACGTGCCCCGACGCTTCACGTTGGAGATCACGCGAGGCGCCGTGGTGGGCGACTATGCCGCCCACCTGACGCCCGGGGGGCTGCTGGACTACGAAACCAGTACATACTTCGGGATCGACGGCTGGCGCCAGCATCCACTCTTCCTCCGCGCGCGGCTCCCTCGGCCGAAGATGATGGACGGCACCCTCGTGTCACTCGCAACCAGAGGGTCCGCAGACAACTACTACCACTTCCTCCTCGACGTCCTACCGCGTCTGGGGGTACTTCGGGAGTCGGTCCCCGACGCCGCCCCGGACGCGTGGTTCGTGAACCGAGGCACGTCCTACCAGCGCCGCCTGCTCGAGCTCGTCGGCCTTGGGGCGGTCCGTGTGATCGAGCCGAGCAAGAGCGCGCACGTGGTAGCGGACCGCCTTCTCGTCCCGTGCATCCCGAATCCTGATCTGATCGCCCCTCGGTGGACCATCTCCTGGCTGCGCAGAGCACTCCCTCCACAGAACCCCGCGGACAAGCCACGCCGCTTGTACGTCACCCGAGGCGACCGTCCGCACACGCGCCGCCTCGTCGACGAGGCCGAGCACCTGCGGCTGCTCGAGCGTCACGGCTTCGTCCGCTTCGACCCCGGGGAACACGACGTCCAGGACCAGATCGATACCTTCGCGGGCGCCGAGGTCATCGTCGCTCCACACGGCGCTGCCCTGGCCAACCTGGTCTTCTGTCAGCCTGGCGTACGGATCCTCGAACTCTTCGCCCCGACGTACGTCAATCCCTGCTACTGGGCCATCGCGGCGAACCTGCCGGCAGCGCGATACCGCTACCTGGTCGGTCGCGGACGCTCGCCCCGATCGCCATCCGCCATGACCGGCGTGCTCACCGACATTCGCGTGACACGCGCCGACATGGCGCAGGCTCTGGAAGACCTGCTCTGTTGAGCGTCGCTCAGTGTGCTCGCCGCTCGAGTCCCGCGAACCACTCGATCGTCTGCCGGAGGCCCTGCTCGACCGGCACGACGGGCGCCCAGCCGAGCAGCTCGCGTGCCACGGTGATGTCGGGACGACGAACGCCAGGGTCGTCGACCGGCCTTTCGATGAAGACGATCTCGGAGTCAGACCCCACCAGGCGTCGGATCCACTCGGCGAGATCGAGCATGCTGATCTCCGTCGGGTTGCCGATGTTGATCGGCCCAGGGTGATCGGTCTGGGCGAAACGCCAGATTCCCTCGATCAGATCGTCGACGTAACAGATCGACCGCGTCTGCTGCCCGTCTCCTGCCACAGTGATCGGGTGACCGGCGAGTGCCTGGCTCACGAAGGCGGGAATGGCCCGACCGTCATTGGGCCGCATACGGGGCCCGAAGGTGTTGAAGATTCGGACTATGCCGGCGTCCACGCCGTGAGTGCGGCGATACGCCATCGTCGCGGCCTCTCCGAAGCGCTTGGCCTCGTCGTAGACCGAGCGCGGCCCTACCGGGTTGACATGACCCCAGTACGACTCAGGCTGCGGGTGGACCTGTGGGTCGCCGTACGTCTCCGAGGTCGAAGCGACGACGAACCGTGCGCCGTCCGCCTTGGCCACATCAAGCGCGTTCAACGTGCCGAGAGAGCCGACCTTCATCGTTTCGATCGGATGTTCCAGGTAGTCGACCGGAGAGGCGGGAGAGGCGAAGTGGAGTACCACGTCGAAGCCGCGTCCCGAAGCCACCTCGAGAAACGCCTGACGGTCGCTCACATCGACCTCGACGACGTCGAAGCCATCCCTCCCTCTGAGGTGCTCGATGTTGGTCGCGACACCAGTGAGGTAGTTGTCCGCGCAGACGACGCCGTGGCCCTCGTCGAGGATGCGGGTGCAAAGATGAGACCCGAGGAACCCAGCTCCCCCGGTCACGAGTACCAGCATGGCTTGCGATGTCCTGTCTGTCGGCGACGCGCCCACACTAGCGAAGCGCCGCCCGAGGCGCCTTGATGCGGACCTCGGTGATCGCCGTGATGTCGAGCGAGCCTCGAGCGGTCGACAGGATCGTCAGCCGCACCCGGTCGGCCGCGGTTGCCGGGACCCGGAGGAGCCGGAGCGAGCGATCGTGCGGGTCGGCTGAGAACCGCTGGACCACCCTGCGGTCGCCGATCCTCCAGCGCACTGTGGTGACCCGGTTGTCCTGCGCGTAGCGGTCGACGCTCGTCACCGGGTCGGTCTTGGCGTACCCGGGCACCAGGCCGACCGCGGCCACGGTCGTCCCGGGCGGGAGCGTGAAGGTGAGGACGACGCCGACGCCACGACCCTCGCACCGCCAGGCGGTGTCGCGCACGCCGTCGAGCAGGTTCGAGGCGCCGTAGGTGACTCGGTGGCCGGCCCCGTCGACGGCGGGCGGGGCAGTGCACGAGGCCGTTGCCCGGCGGACCTTCACCGTCCGAAGCTTGCCGGCGTAGGGCGCGGTCGTTGCCCCGGCGGACGCAGCCGCCGTCGAGCCGCCCTCTTGCGGCGTCGACGGACCGGAGAAGGCCCGGCCGATCCCGTACGCGGCGAGGACGAGCAGCAGCGCGACCGCACCGGCCACGACAGCACGGACGCCGCTGTGGGACCACAGCGCCGACCACCGCTCGAGCAGTCCGGCGCGGCTCCGAGCCCCGTGGTCGCGGGCCGGGACCGGCGCGGGCGCTTCCAATGCCTCGCGATAGGCGGCGTGGAAGGTCTCGGCGAACTCCGGGGGGACGTCGTGGGGATCCGACACGGGGATCGAGCGTAGCGACCGGGCCCTGCCTCCCGACAGGGTGCGGACGCGGCTCCGCCCCGCGGTACGGCGTACCACGGGGCGGAGCGTCTCGACTCGGCTCGATGATCGCGTTGAGCGAACTCGACGAGCCTGCGACCTCAGACGGTGACGGCGACCTCGGCGACGGCACCCTTCTGGGCGACGACCTTGCGGTCCACCGGCCGGGCCTTCGGAGCGAGTGTGCGCAGCGTCCACTCGCCGGGGCCGGCGAAGAACCGGAAGTGCCCGGTCGCGGAGGTCGGGACCTCGGCGGTGAACTCACCGGTGCGGTCGAGGAGCCGTACGTAGGCGTTCCCCACGGGCTCGGCGTCGCCCACCTCGGACTGGCGCAGCACCTGTCCCTGGATGATCGCCTCCTTGGCGACGTTCACGCCGTCGAGGGACAGGCCCCCAGCAGTTGCGCCGCACATGTCAGGCCGCCCCGGGCTCGTCGCCGACGACGACCGGCACGCCGACCAGCGAGCCGTACTCTGTCCACGAGCCGTCGTAGTTCTTGACGTTCTCGCGGCCGAGCAGCTCGCGCAGCACGAACCACGTCAGCGAGGAGCGCTCACCGATGCGGCACAGCGCGATGGTGTCCTTGCCCTCATCGAAGCCGACCTCGTCGTAGAGGGCCTTGAGCTCCTCGTCGGACTTGAAGGTGCCGTCGTCGTTGGCGTTCTTGCTCCACGGCACGTTGACCGAGGTGGGCACGTGCCCGGCGCGCTGGGCCTGCTCCTGGGGCAGGTGGGCCGGGGCGAGGAGGCGGCCGGCGTACTCGTCGGGGCTGCGGACGTCGACGAGGTTCTTCACGCCGATCGCCTCGACGACCTCGTCGCGGAACGCGCGGATCGACGTGTCCTGCTCCTGCGCGGTGTAGCTGGTCTTCTCGCGGGTGGGCACGTCGGTGACAAGCTCGCGGGAGTCCAGTTCCCACTTCTTGCGGCCACCGTCCATCAGCTTGACGTCGGAGTGCCCGTAGAGCTTGAAGTACCAGTAGGCGTAGGCGGCGAACCAGTTGTTGTTGCCGCCGTAGAGCACCACGGTGTCGTCGTTGCTCACGCCGCGCTCGGAGAGCAGCGCCTCGAACTGCTGCTTGTTGACGAAGTCACGACGGACCTGGTCCTGCAGGTCGGTCGTCCAGTCGAGCTTGATCGCGCCACGGATGTGGCCCTTGTCGTAGGAGGTGGTGTCCTCGTCGACCTCGATGAGGACCACGTTCGGGTCGTCGAGGTGCTCCTCGACCCATTCGACGCTGACCAGGGAGTTCTCGCGGCTCATGCGGAAGCCTCTTCCTTCGTGATGATGCCGGTCGCGGGCGCGGCCGACGGGTGGATGGACACGGGAGCCAGTCGCCGGCCGAGCAGGTAGAGCTCGCAGCCGAGGCAGAGCCCGAAGACGGCGTTGAGCAGTGCCGCCGCCAGGGCGAAGCCGGTCGCGATGGCTCCCAGGAGGGTCGCGCCGGACAGGTATCCGAGGAGGCCCACGACCGCGAATGCCAAGCCGACGGCCTGGGCGAAGCGCGGGGGCGCGGCGTCCTCGAGGTGAGTGGGCGCCGCGAGTCGCGGGCGCACCAGCGTCCGGAACAGCAGCGCGGCCGGAGTCTGACCGATGCCGAGCGCGGCGCCCATCGCGAACAGGACAGCCTGGACGCCGAGCAGGGCGACGCCGACGGCGTGCGGTGCGCTCAGCAGCACGACGGCCAGCACGACGCTGGTGAGCGCCGCATTGAAGCGCGGGTCGCGCGGGTCGATCTGGGCACGGGACATGGTGTTCTGGTTCCTGACGGACGGGACGGGCGGTGGGCTCGGCGCGCGCGACGTCAGGTGCAGCGCCGGACGGCGCGTGCGTGACGGGGCCGCTTCAGCGCGGCAGCTGACGTCGCGTCAGGACATTCGACACAGCGACGAGCGCACGCGGCAGTGGTCCACTGCGCGGCGGCGGGTCAGCAGGGTCGAGGGCACGGGAAGAGCCTAGAGGCCGGGCGGCTTCAGAACGAAGCGCCGTCTCGTCATTCGATATGAGTGTCCGTATTTTGACATCGGCGCCGTGCGACGACGCCGAAGTCACTGCGAAGGCGCGTGCGCTCACCCAGCCGCTGGAGCAGCGGCGACTGCGTCGACCAGTAGCGGAAGATCGCGACCTCGAAGGCCGGATCGAGCGCCTCCCTGATCGCTTCCTCGTCGCAGCCCTGACGCACGACGTGGTACTCCACCAGGTCCGACTCCTCGGTCTCCGACCACACACCGCGGAGCCGGCGCAGACGAGTCCGCAGACCCCGCCGGACCTCGCCCTGGCCCAGTCGCCACAGGAAGTAGCTGCCTCTGCTCGCGACATGGGCGGGAAGCGACCGCCGCGGGTAGAAGAGCGGGTCCTGCACCGAGAAGATCGCCCCGTCCGGCTCGATGCGGTCGCCCAGCCGGTGAAGGAATGCGAGGTAGTCGGGGATGTGATGGAGCACGCTGATGATCGCGGCCAGGTCGAAGGTCTCCCCCAGTTCGAAGAGCTCCTCGCCGGTGGCGTCGTAGAGCACCCGGACCCGGCGGTCGCCCGCGAAGACCGCGCGCAGGTGTTGGGCGCTCGCTCTGCTGGTCTCCGTCACGGTCACCGTCGCGCCGGCCGCCAGCAGCGTCTCGGTGAAGGTGCCGTGCCCGGCTCCGATCTCGAGGACACGGCAGCGGCCGGTGCGGGCGATCGCCTCGGCCACCAGCGCCTCGAGGCGCCCTTGCACCATGGACCGCAACTGTGGATGCCGGAGGTGGGGCGATCCCTTGTCGTAGTCGTGCCCGGCGGGGTGCGCTCGGTCCTGGGCGAGCACGACCTGCGAATCAGCCGGCACGGTGGTCCACCCCCCCGGGCCTGCGGCTCGACGCAGCACCGGCGAGGACCTCCTCGAACCGGTCGGCACAGCGATCGAGGGCGAACCGCTGCTCGGCCACCGCGCGCGCCTGCAGGTTCACGGCCGTACGGCGCTCGACGTCGCTGAGCATCTCCACCACCCACTTCGCCGCGTCGTCCACCGACGCTGCCGCCGGCGGCGCGACCAGGCCTCCTGCCGCCGCAACCAGTGCAGCAGCGGCGTTCTCCGCGGGCATCAGCCCGAGCACCGGTCGGCCGGCGCAGAGATAGGACAGCGTTTTCGACGGCACGGAGAAGGCGCCGGCACTGCGCTCGAGGAGGACCACCAGCACGTCGCCGGCAGCCAAGACCTCCGACAGCCGGTCGTAGGGCTGGAACGGAAGCAGCAGCAGATCCACGCCGAGCCGTTCGGACTCCTCGCGGAGGACCTGCTCGGCAGGCCCCTGGTTCACCACAACGAGCCGGACTGGCCGGCCTCGGTCGGCGACCGCGCGCGCAAGCTGCGGGAGAAGCGCCGGTTGGTGCTTCAGCCCAAGTGTTCCGGAGTACAGGATCGTCTGCACGTCGTCGAGTCCGTGCTCGACGGACCAGTCGTTCTTCCGCTCGGTCGGGTAGATCTCCTGCAGGGGCGCCCAGTTCGGGATCGTCACGGTCTTCTCATCCGTGGCCCAGGCCCGGTGCACATCGCGGAACGACTCGGCGATCACCACGATGCCGGCGGCGCGGCGGGCGCACCAGCGCTCACCCCAGCCGATGACGGCGGCCACCAGCAGGAAGAGACGGGAGAGGCGTGCGCCCGCGAAGCTGCGGATCGCCACGCACTGGACGTCTTGGTGCCAAAGCACCCACGGAATGCGCCAGACCGCCAGCACGGGAGTGAGGACGAGGGCGCTCGGGACGGGCGTGTTCGACACGACCATCACGTCGGGACGGACTCGGAGCGCGTGGCGGGCCAGCTCCCACCCGATGCGCACCTCTTGTACCAGCCGCCGACCGAAGTCGGTCTTCCGAATCCGACGGCCGGCCGAGACCGCCTCGAACCGAACCGTCTCCCCGGGTTCGGCGACGAGCCGGCCCTTGCCGCTCACGTAGGCGTCGCACCAAGAATGCGTGACGTCGTGGCCCCGGCGGGCCAGCTCCCGGCTGAGCTCTGCCTGGAACGGGTGACCGGCGTAGTCGTGGATCAGGATGCGCACCCCTCTGCGCCCCTCAGCCGATCGACCGCTTGACCTCGTCGTACACCCAGCGATAGGTGCGCTCGAGGCCATCCGCCAGTGAAATGCTGGGCGCCCATCCGTAGGCCTCGAGGATCTGGGTGTTGTCGCTGTTGCGGCCGCGCACCCCCTGTGGGGCATCGAGCTGATAGGAACGCGTGCACGTGATGCCAGCGATCTCCTCGACGATCGAGTAGAGCTGGTTGATCGAGACCAGCTCGTCGCTGCCGAGGTTCACCGGGACCGGGCTGTCGCCTCGGAGGATCATCTGGGACCCTTGGACGCAGTCGTCGATGTACATGAAGCTGCGGGTCTGCTCCCCGTCGCCCCAGATGTCGAGATGGTGTTCGCCGCTGATGACCGCGGTGGCGATCTTGCGGCACACCGCGGCCGGCGCCTTCTCCCGGCCGCCGGTCCAGGTGCCGTGCGGCCCGTAGACGTTGTGGTAGCGCGCGACCCGGGTCTGCAGCCCGAAGTCTTCGAGGAAGTGGCGACACATCCGCTCGGTGAAGAGCTTCTCCCACCCGTAGCCGTCCTCGGGCATGGCCGGGTAGGCGTCGGACTCCTTGAGGGCGGTGATGTCGGTGTCGGTCTGCTTGTCGGCGGCGTAGACGCAGGCCGAGGAGGAGTAGAAGTACCGCTCGACTCCGGCGGCGCGAGCGGCCTCCAGCATGTGCGTACTCGTGAGCACGGTGAGCATGCACAGCGCCTTGTTGTTCTCGATGAACCCCATGCCTCCCATGTCGGCGGCGAGCATGTACACCTCGCGCGCACCGGCGGTGGCTTTCAGTGCCTCGTCGCGCATCGACACGTCGTAGCGGTGGTTCTCGGCCTCGGCGTGGACCTGATGCCACTCGTCGAAGGGCTTGATGTCGACTGCCCGAACGGTCAGCCCTTGGCACAGCAGGTCGTTCACGAGATGACCGCCGATGAACCCCCCGGCCCCGGCCACCAACACGTCCACGTCGCTCATGGTGCACGCCTCTCAGAGAAGGTCGGGCCCCGAGAACCCGGTGATTTCACTACTGCCCCTGAGCGGCAACGATCGAGTGGGCTAGAGGTCACGGACGAGACGTCGGGTCCTCCCTAGGGTTCTCGGCGTGCTCAGGCGTGGCGGACGCGTGGCGACGCATCACCCGAGCAAGGCCATGGCGACCACGACCGGCTGTGGCCTGGATGCAGCAAGCCACGGCGGCGCCGAGCAGAAGTCCGCAGGCAGCACCAGTAGAACCGCCATGCATGCTGAGCCCTCCGACCGCCAGCGCCATGACCAGGGCCCCGGTCAACTCGCTCGCGCGGGTAATCCGACCCCAACCGGCGTTCGCCAGAATCGCGTTGCCCAACCGGCGAATGCCCAACACGGCACCGGCGAGCGCGAGGATTCGCGCGGTCGCGATGGCGGGCCGAGCGTCGCCACCGAAGGCGAGTGGCACGATGACGGGCAGCGATACTTCCAGCAGCAGCACGATCGTGACCGAGACCATTGCGCCGATTCTCATCCAGTGTGCGACGAATCGACGCCGTTCGGCACCCTGCTTCCCTGCCACCCGTGGCCCCACGTAGGCGGCGACCGCGGCCAGCAGAAAGGAAGGGACGCTGCCGAACGCCAGGCCGATGGCGTAGAGACCGAGCTGGTAGTGCCCGGCGACGAGGCCGACGAGGAGCTGATCGACGAACAGTCCGTCGATAGGCGCGAGGCTCGCCCAGCCTGTCACGCGGGCGTACTGGCGGAACTCCGCATGTGTCGGGATACGACGTGAGCCACCGGTCACGGGAGAGCGAACGAGGACGTACGACGCCGCCAGTCCTGAGAGCAGCCAGCCGAGCACTAGGCATGAGAGGACGAGCGGGCCGGATCGCGTGCCGTTGACGGCGAGAACGAGAAGTGCGGCCAGACCGACAACGCCTCGCAGGAGCTGGCACACGGCCATCGCCGCGAACCTCTGATCGCCCTGTAAGGCGGCGGTGACCATGGATGTGCCATAGACCCCACCGGCACCAACAACAACGACCGCCAAGACCAAGGGGAAGTCGTGGAAGGGTTGGCCGATCCGGTCGACCGCGCTCAAGACCGCTGCAGCGATGCAGAGCGCGAGCACACCACCGCGGACCACCAGGCGTCGAGTCGCCACGAGAACAGCCACCGCGGGTATCGATCGCGACGCAGCGAAGTAGGAAAGAGCCATGGGCATGCCGAACATCGCCAGCACCGCGCTGAAAGGCACCACACAGAATGCGAGCGCCAGCTCGCCGCGTTCCTCGACACCGACGAGACGAACAATGAGGGGTCCCGTCACGACCAGCATGAGCTGAACCGAGACCGAGCTCAGAACCAACAACGAGGCTGGGTGGCGCCCCGCGACCAGCGCTCGGCGGAGCGAAGCCCAGGGCAAGCTCATCCCCCCGCGGCGATCGCTTCGTACGCCGCCATGGCTCGTGCGCGCGCTCCGGCCCATCGAGGGTCGGGATGCCCCACGGAGCGATGGCGACGGCCCGGCACCGGACGGGGTGCCTTGTCGGCCGCTGCGGTTCCCGCGAGCTGCTTCGCCCGATCATCGATCCACGTGAAGATCCGTTCATGACTTGAGAAGTCGTCGGCCGGCGCAGGGAAACTGACTCCATACTGCTCGTTGACTCTCGCCACAAGACCGGAGAATGAGCTCACGACCTCCGCGAAATTGCCAACGACGACATCGGAGGCGAGGGGCACAAGCGGTTCGTAGAACCGCGCGTACGCCGTGAACGCAGAACGCGCTGTGAGGCTCCGGTCGTACGTGAGGAGCGATGCCACGGCGTCGTCGGGAGGGCGAAGTAGCAGTACGCACGGACGCCCCAGACGGGCCGCCCGCCGGACGGTGCGCGGCGAATGGGTGTGGGAGCTGATCCGGGCGTTCCCACCGAGCAACTCAGCGAATGCACGACTGACGAAGGTGTTCGCAGAGCGGGGAAAGCCGTCCACCACAACGTCGGTTGCCGACGTCACCCGCTGTCGTCGGAGGTTCGGGTTGACGACCATGTACGCGTCGCCGACGTACGGCGTGCTGAGCAGCCGCATGTAAGCCGGGCCTACGAGCCGGTCAGGAACAAGGCGGACGAGGGGCTCCGGCAGCATCAAAGCTCCTTCTGGATCTGCGTCGGCAAGCACCGTCGTGTTGCGGCGACGTCACGATCCGCCGATTATCACACCCGTGAATTTCGTTCCGGCAGGTTCCGGCTACCTGCCACATCTCGCCCGACAGCTCAGCATGAGATGCGCGGCCATGTTGCCCGACCGACCGGTCCGGCGAACCGTGCAAGGCGTCTCCATGGTGGTGCCGCGCCGCCACCCTCTGCCCTACTTCGCCTGGGACGGGTCACCCTACGGCCAGAACCTCGTAGAACTTGGTCGCATGGTCACTGCGTCGCGCGGACAGGTCACGCTCCTCGACATCGGCGCAAATATCGGCGACTCCACAGCTCAAGTGCTTGACGCCTCCCCAGGGGAGGCTGTCTGCGTCGAACCTGACCCGCAGTGGCACCGCTACCTGCGGACGAACGCACTGCAGCAAGGGCGCGCCGTCCTGGAGCCCAGTTTGCTCGTACCGACCATCGACGCAACGGCTGCTGAGACTGGTAAGGGATGGGCACCCGTGCACCACGCGGGCGGCACGACCCGCTTCGAGCGGCGCGACACCGGTCGGCCTCCTCACGCCATCACCCCCCTGCGGCTCCTCGAGCGCTACCCCCAACTCGCATCGGTAGGGCTGATCAAATCGGACACCGATGGCTTCGACCCCTGGCTGATCCCGAGCGTCGCGTCCGCCTTCGCGATGTCCTCGCCGATTCTCTTCTTCGAGTACGACCCGCATCTTGCGCTGCTGGCGCTACCAAACGATGCGCCCGGGGACATCTGGGCCGCGTTGGCCGACTTGGGTTACGACGGCGGCGTGGTGTGGAACAACTACGGAGAGTTGCTGGGACAAGGGCGCACCTCCACGCTGGCCCGCCAGGCGAGGGGCCTCGAGGAGGAGAGGAGGACCGGCTACTTCTGGGATGTGGCGATGGTCATGCGGGAGAGCGACCTCGCTTCACTTGTGCTCGACCGATGGCGCGCGCCACTGTCCCGTTACTGAGCGACGGCACGCACCTCGCTGTAGAGGGCCGTCGCAGCAGTGAGCCACGCTTCTTCACTGAAGTGCTGACGGTGCACCAGCCGACATTGCTCGCGGAGCCCGTCGAACTCTACGGCAGCCCGATCCAAGAGTTCGCGAAAATCACTTCTAGGACCGCTAAGCCCGACTCCTAGATCCGCGACCCGCGCGCCTGCCGGAATGTCGTCGAAGGTGAGCACTGGTGTGCCGACGCTCAGAGCTTCCAGGCATACGAGGGACATCGCCTCAGGAAGGATAGAGGGAAAGATGAGACCCTTTGCGCCGGCGATCATCTCGAGCGTGTCCGCATGCGAAAGCGTCCCTATGTAGTCGACGTTGGGCATCTCTACGAGGCATTCGGGATCGAGCGCTGACCCGATGACCTTGAGCCTATGGTGAGCGGGCCAACGTCCGAGGAGCGCAGTGAGCCCCTTACCCTCCTCGATTCTTCCCGCGAAGACCCAGTAATCGCGATGCGTCGATCGACCGGAGCCGACGGAATCGGGCGGTGTCGGAGCGAAATTCTCGAGCACCCGTAACCGGTTCGGGGCTACGCCGTACCGGGCGTAAATGTCCGACATCGTGGAGCTGAGCGTTGTAAGGAGATCTGCGCGTTGGAGTAGGGGATCGGCGGCGAAGCGCGTGCCCAGCGCCACGGGAACCGTCGCCGTCCGGCTGCCATGGAAGCAGCGGTGGCGTACCGCGTTCGCGGCAGACTGAGCGTCGGGACATTCGAAGCACGGCTTCAGTTCGCGCACGAGGCTGCCTGAGGGGCACAGCGGTCGGAAGTTGTGCAGAGACGCAACGATGGGGCCGGCCCAATCCCGAACCCAACGCCGCCCGAAGTTCGGAAAGAGATTGTGGACGTGGACGACATCGGGGTTCCACTTGCGTAGCGATGCGGCGGGCGTGACGCCCCAGCCTGTCATGGCCGTCCATGCCGCCTCCGCCGGATAGGTGAACCGCTGCTCGCGCTGATCGGTGGACGCCTGTGCGACGAGCACCTCATGCCCAGCACGCCGGAGTGCGCGCACCTGGGCGTCCACTGCGTTGTTCTCGCCCGAGGGCTGCCGGCTCGAGTAACGACTGTGCACCAGCGCTATGCGCATCGAGCGCCGCCCTGCCGCGCCCGCCACCGACCCACGTCGGTGTTCATGTTGCACCGCCGGGCGTGGCGATCCTGAGGAGGCGTGCTGGGATACCGGCCACTACTCCATAATCGGGCACGTCGTGCGTGACCAGGCTCTTTGCTCCGACCATCGCCCCGCGCCCGACAGAGACGGGGCCCATAATGTAGGCGTCGACACCCACCATTACATCGTCCCCGATCCTGGGGCAACCGGACACCGAATCAAGCCGACCGGTGTCTCCCCCGATGGATACGCCGTGAGAAACGCGAACATTTCGTCCGATGACGACGCCCTCGCCGATCACGACTTTCGCACTGTGCACGATGCAGAATCCGGGGCCGATCACCGCTCCGGGATGGATCTCAGTCCCGCCCCACACAACGGAGCACATGCGCAGGAAGAAAGCGAGGGGCCGGGTAAATCGCGATACGTAACAGCGCGCGGACAATCGATAGAGAACCACCACGTGCACCGATGGACTGAACATCAGTTTCCCGAGAGCGGCAAGCCAAAACATCGCCCCGGTGTATTTGCGGACGCCGACGGTGGCCCGGATGTCGGCCTTCAAGGTCTGAAACAGAACGGCGTCCTCTCGTCCACGGGATGGTGACGAAGCGTAGTCACCTCACCGGCCGCCGCCGGTCACCCGCCGGCGAACGGCGGCAGGAACTCCACGGTCTCGCCCGGCGGCACCCTTACCGCTGTCGGCTCCTCGGACGCCACCGGCCGCTCGCCCACGAGCACCGAGCAGGTCGAGAGCACCTGTGCGAACCGGGCCTCGGCATGCAGGCCCTTCGCGCGGCTGCACAGGTCCGCCAGCGTGACCGGCCCCTCGACGTGGACCACGTCGGTGTCAACACCGGCCGCGGCGCGGAGGGAGGCCCAGTAGCGCAGCGTGATCTGCGCTGCGGGAGAGACGTTCGGAGCGGCCTGGGAGGTCACCTTCGATATCCTGCCACCCCGAGACGCTGCGAGGAGGTGGGCCCGTGAGCACCCTGCTGCTGCTCACCAGCACCACGCAGCCCTCCGCAGAGGTGCTGCCCGGGCTCGCCCTGCTCCCCCATCAGGTGCGCATCCTCCCCGCCCAGGGCAGCGCCCTGCTCGAGGCTCCCCGGCACGACGTCGTCCTCCTCGACGGCCGCCGCGACCTCGTCCACGCCCGGGACCTGTGCCGTCTGATCCGTACGACGGGCTCCGAGCAGCCGGTCCTCCTCGTGGTGACCGAGGGCGGCCTCACCGCCGTTCAGGCGGACTGGGGGATGGACGACGTGCTGCTCGACACCGCCGGTCCCGCGGAGATCGAGGCCCGGCTGCGGCTGGCGGCGGGCCGGCTCGCGGCGCAGCGCGAAACCGAGGACCCCGAGCAGCACCTGATCCGCTCCGGGGAGGTTGTCGTCGACGACGCCGCCTACACCGCCCGCGTCGGCGGCCGGGTCCTCGACCTCACGTTCAAGGAGTTCGAGCTGCTCAAATACCTCGCCCAGCACCCGGGCCGGGTGTTCACCCGCGACCAACTGCTGCAGGAGGTCTGGGGCTACGACTACTTCGGCGGCACCCGGACCGTCGACGTGCACGTCCGCCGCCTGCGCGCCAAGCTCGGGCCCGACCACGAGGCGTTGATCGGCACCGTCCGCAACGTCGGCTACCGCTTCGTGCTGCCACCCAAGGACGTCGAGCCGGTCCGGGAGGAGGCGACGCGGTGAGCGATGCAGCGAGCGCGATCGAGATCGTCGCTGTCGACGAGGGCGACTTCGCCGCCACCAACGGCACCGGCGGTCCGTCCGCCGACGTGCGACGCGTGGCGGAGGCCTGCGACGGCGCCGACGGCGTGATCACCCTCAACGAGCAGACCTGCCTGCAGCTGAAGTACCGGGGACTGCGGGACGCTCGGCTGTGGCTGGCTCGGCCGTCGTCGGGTCCGGCTCTCGGGTTCGCCCTTCGTCACCAGGGATCCCTGGACCTCGCCGTACATCCCGACGCCCGGGGGCGCGGTGTCGGCGCGGCGCTGGCCGGGGCTGCGCTGGCGGGAGTGGATCACGTGGAGGCCTGGTCGCATGCGGACGACCCGGCGGCGGCGAAGCTGGCCGCCAGGTTCGGCGTACCCCGGGAGCGCGAGCTGCTGATCATGAGCCGCCCGACCTCCGAGCCGCTGCCTGACGTGGCTACGCCCGAAGGCGCCAGGATCACCACGTGGACGCCGGCGGACACCGATGCGCTGTTGGGCGTCAACGCCGCCGCGTTCACGCACCACCCCGAGCAGGGCGACATGACCACGGAGGACTTCCTCGAGCGGACCCGCGAGGACTGGTTCGATCCAGCGGGGCTCTTCCTCGCCAAGGACGACTCCGGTGAGCTGCTGGGGTTCCACTGGACGAAGGTGCACCGCGACGAGGACCCGCCGTACGGCGAGGTCTACGTGGTGGCGGTGAACCCTCGGGCCGCCGGGCGAGGGCTCGGACGCGTGCTGACGAACGTCGGGCTGCGCCACCTCGCGGACACCAGCGTCGACCGCGTGATCCTCTACGTCGACGGCGACAACGAGCCGGCGGTCGCGCTCTACCGCGGACTCGGGTTCCGCAACCTCCGCGCGGAAGTCCAGTACCGCGGCGCTCCAGTGGTCTAGACGGAAATCGTCTCCTGCATTCCTTCAATAGGGCCTCGACCGGCCGATATGTCACCGTAGTAGCGAGGGAATTCTCTGGGGAGGGAGTTCACCCGCCGCTCGGATCAGCCGGGCGAGATCGTCGGCGCCCTCCCCGATCTTGGGGGAGTACATGCACGCCTGGAAGTTCGTGTCGGGGATGTGTCTTGGGGCGAGTTTGCTCCTGACGGCTCCGGCGTACGGAAACACCGCCGTGGACTCGGCGTCTGCGATAACGAACGGCGTTACGACGGCTCCGCTGGCTGCCTCGGCCCGAGTCGTCGACGCCCACAGCGTCCGCATCTCCGGTCGAACCCCGACCGCACACGGTCGGGTGCGGATCGAGCGGCGGGCGTCCGGCGGGTGGCATCTGCGGACCTGGGCACGGGTGCGGCACCACCGTTTCCAGCGGGAACTGACGGAGGCGCTCCCCGCGGCGACGTACCGAGTGGTCGACCACGGGGCGCACAGCCGCTCCTTGAGCGTCCGTCTCCGGACAACGAAGCCGGCACAGACAGCTTCCAACCCCCCCGCCACCGATGCGTGCGGTGTTCGGCCTACGAAGGCGGACGGCTCCCTGTGGAGCTGCACCTTCGATGACGAGTTCTCGGGCTCGGCTCTGGACAGGACGAAATGGATCCCGCAGACGCAGTTCCTCAGTGGCACGGACACCGCCCGGGCGTGCTACCGCGACGATCCCGCCAACGTCTCAGTCGGTGATGGAACCCTCGCCCTCACGGTGCGCAAGGAAGCGGCGCCGCTCCCCTGCGCGGCGCTCCCTGGCCAGTCCTCTTTGTACACCGGCGGGATGGTCTCGACCTACCACCGCTTCAGCCAGCAGTACGGCCGCTTCGAGGTGCGGATGAAGTCGCCGACATACTCGGGGCCCGGGCTCCAGGACGACTTCTGGCTCTGGCCCGACGACCGGTACCCCAGTTCCGCGGTGTGGCCGGCGGCCGGCGAGATCGACGTCGTCGAGCACTACTCGAGCTATGCCGGCCTGAACATCCCGTTCCTGCATTACGGGTCCAACGCCAACCTGAACGGTGTGACGACTGCCTGGAACTGTGCCATCCGTCCCGGAGTGTTCAACACGTACACGCTCACGTGGGCACCGACCCGCTTGGAGATCGACGTCAACGGCGCCCCCTGTCTGATCAACACGAGCGGAGACGTCGCGTTTCAAAAGCCATACATCGTCGCTCTGACTCAAGGCCTCGGCGCGGGGCTCAACGGCCTCACGCCGCTGACACCGCTGCCCGCCACCTTGCGCGTCGACTACGTACGGGTGTGGGGCTGAGACCTAGTTCGACCCCGGCAGGGCTGCGAGTACCTGCGCCCTCGTCGGCGCACCGGCGGCACGGACGACCTCGCGGCCGTCCGCGTCGAGCACGATCGTCGTCGGCGTCCGGAGGATGCCGAGCCGGCGCACGAGGTCGAGGTGCTGCTCGGCATCGACCTCGACGTGGGTCACCCCCGGCTCGGCCACGCTGACGTCCTCCAGCACGCGACGAGTGGCCCGGCACGGCGCGCAGAAGGCCGAGGAGAACTGCAGCAAGGTGGCGCGGTCGCCCAGGTGGTCCGCCCATGGAGTGTCCGCGAGCAACGAGGTGGCAGCGGCTCCCGGCGCGGGGCCGTCGGCGCCGCCGACCCGGCGAGTACCGGCGAACCGCCCGTCCGTCGCCGCTCGGTAGAGCCCGAAGGCACCCGCGGCCAGCACCGCGACGACAAGGACCCAGGCACCGGTGGTCATGTCGGCTCAACGCCCCCGGGGCGGCCGGACATTCCAGCTGCCCGCTCGACCAGCCGCGGCACCTCTACCGACGGCGGCTTATGCCAGCAGCCGCTGCAGCGCCTCGGCCATCTCGACGTTGTGGGCGACGGCGGTCCGCCCGACGCCGACCATGTTGAGGAAGCCGTGGATCATGTCCGGGAAGCGGCGCGTCTCCACAGCGACGCCGTGCTCGGCGAGGAGCTTGGCGTACGCCTCGCCCTCGTCACGGAGAGGGTCGAAGCCCGCCGTGGCGACGTACGCCGGGGCGAGACCCTCCGGGAACGACGCGCGCCGCAGCACCGAGCCGAGCGGGTGGCTCTTGCTCTCCTCGTCAGGGAAGAACGCTGCCGTCGCCTGGTCCATGAAGCGCTGGGTGAGGAAGAAGCCCTCGCTGAACGCACGCCGAGATGCCGAGGCCTCGACGAAGTCCGTGCACGGGTAGATCAGGAACTGCAGCGCGCAGGGCAGCTCCTCCTCGGCGGCGGTGATCGCCGTGGTCGCCGAGAGGTAGCCGCCGGCGGAGTCCCCACCCACCGCGAGACGGTCCGGGTCGGCGTGGAGCCGGGCGGTGTTGTCGACCATCCAGCGGTACGCCGCTGCGCAGTCCTGCACCGCCGCGGGGAACGGGTGCTCGGGGGCGAGCCGGTAGTCGATGCTGAGCAGTTGAACGCCGGACCGCTCGGCCAGGTGGCGAGCCGCCTGGTCGTGGGTGCCGTGCTCGCCGCCGTACACCATGCCGCCGCCGTGGATGAAGAGCATCGTCGGTGCCGCGCTGTCGCTGAGCCGGCTCGTCGGGGTGTAGAGCCGTGCCGGGAGGGGGCCGTCGACCCCCTCGACCACCATGTCGCGGACCGATCCGATGGGCTGGCGGCCGCCCACGAGCCGGCTCTGGCGGGCGAGCGCCTCTCGCGCCGGCGCCCAGTCGAGCTCCTCGGCGGGCGTGATCCGGGCGAGTCGCTGCATCCGCAGCATCAGCTGGACCTCGGTGGCCAGCGTCTGCCCCTCACGGACGATCGGCTTGCCGGCGAGCACCCGCTGCACCGGCTCGGGCAGCGCCAGCATCGCGCGGAGCAGGGTGGACTCGAGCTTCTCCTGCAAATCGGCCATGGCCCCTGAACCTAGTTGAACCGGCA
This sequence comes from Marmoricola sp., assembly GCA_051961835.1. GTDB lineage: Bacteria > Actinomycetota > Actinomycetes > Propionibacteriales > Nocardioidaceae > Marmoricola. The sequence continues at coordinate 30,131 of JBQCCW010000275.1, forward strand.
CCATCCGGGCATCCCCGGGGTGTCGGGGGGCAGTGTCACACTCGAGGCATGGACCTCCCGACCCCGCTCGACACCGCAGGGCTGTCGAGAGGTGTCGAGTCGGCGTACGACCCCACCGAGGCCCGGCACGCGACGCTGCGTGCGTTGGGTGAGGACGTCGCACACGAGACGTTCGACGTCGAGCCGCCCTATGAGACCGGCGAGGAGCGAGCCGCGCTCGCTGAGTCGTTCCCCGATCGCTTCCTCGACAGGGAGCTGTCCTGGATCTGCTTCAACCAGCGGGTGCTCGAGCTCGCCGAGGACGCGACGCTCCCGCTCCTGGAGCGGGTGCGGTTCCTGGCGATCGTCGCGAGCAACCTCGACGAGTTCTTCATGGTCCGGGTGGCCGGGTTGAAGCGACGGATCGCCGCGGGCGTTGCGGTCCGCGCAGCGTCGGGGCTGCTCCCCCGCGAGGAGCTCGAGCAGATCTGGAGCGCCACGCAGGAGCTGCAGCAGCGGCATGCGGCGGCGTTCCGCGACGACATCGTGCCGGCGCTCGCCGACGAGGGCATCGAGCTGGTGCGCTGGGACGACCTCGACCGCGAGGAGCAGAAGCTCTGCAAGCGGCTGTTCAAGGAGCGCGTCTTCCCCGTGCTCACTCCCCTCGCCGTCGATCCCGCGCACCCCTTCCCCTACATCTCCGGGCTGTCGCTCAACCTCGCCGTGCTGGTGCGCCACCCGGACACGGGCAAGGAGCACTTCGCCCGGGTGAAGGTGCCGCAGAGCTTCGACCGGTTCGTGCCGCTGGGCAACCAACGGTTCGTGCCGCTCGAGGACGTCATCGGCGCGCACCTCAAGCGGCTCTTCCCCGGCATGCAGGTGCTCGGCTCGCACACCTTCAGGGTCACCCGTAACGAGGACCTCGAGGTCGAGGAGGACGACGCGGAGAACCTCCTCAAGGCGCTCGAGCGGGAGCTCTCCCGGCGCCGCTTCGGGCCGCCGGTGCGCCTCGAGGTGGAGGAGTCGATCGACGAGCACGTGCTCGCGCTGCTGGTCTCCGAGCTGGGCATCGGCGGCGAGGAGGTCGTCCGGCTGCCCGGCCCTCTCGACCTCACCGGCCTGCACGGCATCGCCGACCTCGACCGCGACGACCTGAAGTACGTCGCCTCGCTCCCGGCCACCCACCCTTCGCTGGCGCCGGTCGAGTCGGCGTCCCCCGTCGACGTGTTCAAGGCGTTGCAGCGCGGCGACGTGCTGTTGCACCATCCCTACGACTCCTTCAGCACGTCGGTGCAGCGGTTCCTCGAGCAGGCTGCGGCCGACCCGCAGGTGCTCGCCATCAAGCAGACGCTGTACCGCACCTCCGGCGACTCCCCGGTGGTCGAGGCGCTCGTCGACGCCGCCGAGGCCGGCAAGCAGGTGCTCGTGATCGTGGAGATCAAGGCCCGCTTCGACGAGCGCGCCAACATCCGCTGGGCGCGCACGCTGGAGCAGGCCGGGTGCCACGTCGTCTACGGGCAGGTGGGACTCAAGACGCACGCGAAGCTGTCGCTCGTGGTCCGCGAGGAGCCCGAGTACGGCGGCGGCATCCGGCGCTACACGCACATCGGCACCGGCAACTACAACCCCAAGACGGCCCGCGCCTACGAGGACTTCGGGCTGCTGACCACCGACGAGCGGATCGGCGAGGACGTCGCCCACCTGTTCAACAACCTCTCCGGGTGGTCGCGCAACGCCTCCTACGAGGAGCTGCTGGTGGCTCCGGACTCGGTGCGCAGCGGCCTCATCGCCCTGATCCGCGCCGAGGTCGAGCACCACCGAGCCGGCCGCCCGGCGTGCATCCGGATCAAGGCCAACTCGGTGGTGGACGAGGCGGTCATCGACGAGCTCTACCTCGCCTCGCAGGAGGGAGTGCCGGTGCGCCTTCTCGTGCGGGGGATCTGCGCCTTGCGGCCCGGCGTACCGGGGCTGTCGGAGACGATCGAGGTCCGCTCGGTGCTCGGCCGCTACCTCGAACACAGCCGGGTCTTCTGGTTCGAGAACGGTGGGGAACCGGCCGCCTGGATCGGCTCCGCGGACCTGATGCACCGCAACCTCGACCGCCGGGTGGAGGTGCTGGTGAAGCTGCCGACCACCGACACCGTCGCGCAGGTCGGCCGTCTCCTCGACCTCGCCTTCGATCCGTCCACCTCGGCGTGGACACTGCATCCGGACGGCAGCTGGACCCGCCAGCCCGGCGGGGACCTGCAGGAAACCCTCATCTCCCTCCACCGCCGCCGCCGCTGAGCGGATGCCTACCGGGCGAAGAGCGTGGGTGCGAGCCGGGCCCGTTGGTCGAGGTGCGTCAGCAGGTCGCGAAGATGACGGGGCCGTCGTAGAGCGAGGAGAGCGGATACACGCCGCTGTCCCGTGGGGTGAAGGTGAGCAGCACCGTGGCGTCGCGGGTGCGGGCGCTGGTGAGCTTGAGGTCGTCGGCGAACGACGCCTCACCCCTCCCGACCGCCTCCCCGACGGCCAGCTTCGCCCGCGCGTCGAGGTTCGCCCGGGCCTGATCGCCGGAGTCGAACTGCTCGGCGACGGTCAGGGTGCGATCGGGGCCGAGCGCCATCACCAGTCCCGAGAGCGGGCTCACCTTGCCGGCTTGCTCGATCAACTGCTGGGCGAGGCTCTGATCGTCGGAGCCGGCCTGCGACATCGCCAGGTCCGTGCACGCGAAGTCGCCGGCCCACATGATCGCCGCCGCAGGCTCCGGCACGCTGGCCGCGACGGCGACGTCGTCGGAGTTGTCGGCGAGCGACGCGCCCCGCCCCTGGGCGACGCGTCCGGCCAGGGCGGCGTAGGCACCGGTGTCGCTGGTGACGACGAGGTGCTGGTCGGCCAGCAGGACGACGTACTGCAGCTCGGGGGTGAGCGTGCCGTCGAGCGAGCTCACCAGGTCGACACCGCCCCGCCACACGCCGTCGTCGCGGCTGGGCGCCTGGTAGCCCACCCGCCGCAGGTTGTCGCGCAGGTCCGCGAAGTCGACGCCGTCGTCCACGCGCAGCACCATCGTCGCTCCCTGCTTGGACTGCGCGTAGGCCTCCCACACCGCGTTGCCCGGTGAGAACCCGTAGTACTTCTGCAGCGCGACGGCCGACTCGTCGATGCTCGAGGCGGCGGAGAGGTCCCGCGCGTAGGCCCGGGTGAGCCAACGCCCGACGGCGGTCGGATCGGGCGACACCTCGTCGCGAACGCCGAGCTTTGCCCGCACGGCTGCCCAGTCGGTGAAGGCGAGCCGCTTGGTGGCGGCCGGGACGGTGCTGAGCGACCGGGTGAACGTCGTCCGATGCGAGCGGTCCCAGAGACCACGCACGACGAGCACCACCGCGACGACCAGGACGAGCACCAGCACCGCCACCAGCGCACGGGTCCAGCGCCCAGCCGGCAACCCAGCCGGCAGCGACAGCTGCACGCCGCCTCCTCGGGTCGTGGGACGGATGTGAGACTACTGGCATGCCCCAGGGAGACGTCGTCGCCGCGGGCGCCGTGGTGCTGCGGCGGGGCGCCTCCGAAGCGCTGGTCGTGCACCGTCCTCGCTACGACGACTGGGCCTGGCCGAAGGGCAAGCAGGATCGGGGCGAGCACGTCACCGCCACCGCCGTGCGCGAGGTGGCCGAGGAGACGGGGCTCCGGATCCGGCTCGGACGGCCGCTGGGCCGGCAGCTGTACCCCCTGGCCGACGGGCGCGCCAAGACCGTGCACTACTGGGTGGGGCGGGTCCGCGGCGCCAGCGACCTGCATCGCATCGCCGACGAGGAGGTGGACGAGGTCCGGTGGCTGGCGGTCCGACATGCCGCGTCGCTGCTCACCTACGAGGACGACAGGGCGCTGCTGGACCGGGCGCTGCGCCACCCCCGCCGTACGGCGCCTCTCGTGGTGGTGCGTCATGCGGCGGCCCAGGACCGTCGGGGCTGGGACCGGCCCGATCCGCTGCGGCCCCTCACTGCAGGAGGTGAACGTCAGGCCGAGGCGCTTGCTCCGGTTCTGGGCGCGTACGGCGTGAACCGGCTGCTGACCTCTCCGAGCCGCCGGTGCGTGCAGACACTCGAGCCGTACGGCATCGCAGCCGAGAGAGTCAGGGCGCTCAGCGAGGAGGACCGCGACGGCGACCGGATCCGCCCGCTTCTGGACGACGTCCTCGCGTCCCGCCGGTCGACAGCACTGTGCACCCACCGGCCGGTCCTGCCGATCGTCCTCGACCACCTGGGCGTCGCCGAGGAGCCGCTGGCGCCCGGAGAGCTCGTCGTGGCCCACCATCGCCGGGGCCGGGTCGTCGCGACCGAGCGCCACCTGCCGGGGGCGTGCGCATGAGCAAGCAGGACACCCTCGCTGCCGCGGTCGAGGTCGACGACCTCGACGCGTGGTACGGCGAGACCCCGGCGGTCTCCGGCGTGACGCTGCGCCTGCCGGCCGGACGGGTGAGTGCGGTCATCGGTCCGTCGGGCTGCGGCAAGTCCACGTTCCTGCGCACGCTCAACCGGATGCACGAGCTCACCGAGGGCGCCGGCGTGAGCGGTCGGGTCGTGGTCGCGGGCCGGCCGGTCTACGGCGAGGACATCGACCCGGTCGCCGTACGCCGTCGCACCGGCATGGTGTTCCAGCGCCCGAACCCCTTCGTCGACCTGTCCGTGGCCGACAACGTGCTCGCCGGGCCGCGCCTGCACGGCGTCGTGGAGGACCCCGACGAGCTGATCGAGCGCTCGCTGCGCCGTGCGCACCTGTGGGACGAGGTGCGGGACCGGCTGGACCGCCCCGCCGGCGGCCTGTCCGGAGGCCAGCAGCAGCGCCTCTGCATCGCCCGAGCCCTCGCTGTCGAGCCCGAGGTGCTGTTGATGGACGAGCCCACGTCGGCGCTCGACCCGGTCTCGACCGAGGCCGTCGAGGACCTGGTCCGGGAGCTGGTCTCGTGGTGCACGGTCGTGCTGGTCACGCACGACCTCGCCCAGGCGTCCCGGGTCTCCGAGGTCACCGCGTTCTTCACCAGCGGCGGCCCCGGCAAGCCGGGGCGGCTGGTCGAGATCGACGCCACCGAGAAGCTCTTCCACGATCCTGCGGACCCGGCCACCGCGGCGTACGTCGCCGGTCGCGGCTGATCCGCCTGGTTGGACGACGCTGCCATCCTCGTCGCATGCGTCTGCGCTCGACGGCTCGGCGGGTGGTCCTGGAGACCGTCGGCTGGCTGCTGGTGCTTGCCGGGATCGCGGCCCTCGTGCTTCCCGGTCCCGGGCTGGTGCTGCTCGCCGCCGGCCTCGTCCTGCTCGCGGAGCAGTACCCGTGGGCCGAGCGGCGCCTCGAACCGGTGCGGGCCGCGGCACTCCGCGCGGCGCGGGAGGGCGTCGCGACCTGGCCCCGGCTCCTGCTGTCGCTCAGCGGGGCGGCCGCACTCGTCGCGCTCGGTGCACTGTGGGCCGCTTCCCCGCCCGCTCCCGAGTGGTGGCCGATCCACGAGCGCTACTGGTTGGCCGGCGGTTGGGGCACCGCGGCGACCCTGTTCCTCTCCGGGGCCTGTGCGGTGGGCCTGCTGGCCTGGAGCTGGCGCCGGTTCCGAGGCTGACTGACCCAGGCGCCCCCACGGCCTCAGCCCACGTCATTCGGCACGTCCCGCAGGTGAGCCGAGCGGTCGGAGATGCCGTGCGTGCCGAATGCTGCCGCTTTCCTCTCCTAGCCTGTGAAAGCGGTCAGGGCAGCTGCAGCACGAAGCGGAGGACGAGGTAGACGGCGGCGGCAGCGAGGGCCGCGAGGGGGAGCGTGAAGACCCAGGCGGCGAGGATCGAGCGGGCCACGCCCCACCGAACGGCGGAGAACCGCTTGGTGGCGCCGGAGCCCATGATCGCCGAGGTGATCAGGTGCGTCGTCGAGATCGGGGCGTGGAAGGCGAAGGCGGTCGTGTAGAGCACGCCGGCGCCGACCGCCTCGGCGGAGAAGCCGCGGGCCGGGTCGAGGTGGATGATCCGGCGCCCCAGGGTGCGCATGATCCGCCACCCGCCGGAGTAGGTGCCGGCCGAGATCGCGCCGGCGGCGAGGACCACGACCCACAGCGGCAGCCGGTCGGTCTCCTGGGCGTGGCCGCTGGTGACCAGGGCCAGGAAGATCACGCCCATCGTCTTCTGGGCGTCCTGCAGGCCGTGGCCGAGCGCGAGGGCGGAGGCCGACACCGTCTGGGCGAGCCGGAAGCCTCGAAAGACGCGGTGCGGGTTCCGGCGGCGCAGCACCCACATGACGCCGAGCATCAGGGCGAACGCGCCGATGAAGCCGACTGCGGGCGACACCACCATCGGGATGATCACCTTGTCGACGATCGTCGTCCAGTGCACGACGCCACCAGACACGAGCGCTGCCCCGACAAGGCCGCCGATGAGCGCGTGGGAGGACGACGACGGCAGGCCGAAGTACCAGGTGATCAGGTTCCAGGCGATGGCGCCGAGCAGGCCGGCGAGGACGATCACGAGACCGTGGTTCACGCTCACCCCGGCGGTGGAGATCGTGTCGCTGACCGTGTGCGCGACCTCTTGACCCAGGAGGGCTCCGACGAAGTTCATCACCGCAGCGACGGTCAACGCGATCCGAGGGGTCAGCGCCCGCGTGGAGACGGAGGTCGCGATCGCGTTGGCCGCGTCGTGGAAGCCGTTCGTGAAGTCGAAGGCGAGCGCAACGACCACCACCGTGATGACGATGGCGAGCTCCACCGTTCAGGACTCCTTGACGTGGATCTGCTCGACGATGTTGGCCACCCGCTCGAACGCGTCGATGGCGCCCTCGAGGGAATCCGCGATGTCCTTGAGCTTGAGCACCTCGAGCGCCTCGTACTGGCCGCTGAAGAGCTTCGCGACGGTGCGGCGGTAGTACTTGTCGCCGGTGTTCTCGAGCCGGTTGACCTCGATCCAGTACTCCTGGAGGTCCTTCATGATCTTGAGCTTCGGCATCGACTCCGCGGTCAGCTCCGCGCAGCGCTGGATCACCTCGACCAGCTCGGAGAGCTCGGAGGGCAGGTGCTCGACGCCGTAGAGGAGGGTCAGGTCGACCGCCTCCTCCATGAAGTCCATGCAGTCGTCGAGCTGGGAGGCCAGCGCGTAGATGTCCTCGCGGTCGAACGGCGTGACGAACGTGCTGTTCACGCGCCGGACGATCTCGTGGGTGGTCTCGTCGGAGGCGTGCTCGGCGTCGCGCATGCGACGGGCGACGTCCTCACGGTCGGCTCCCTCGCCCATCATCTCGGCCAGCAGCTCGCCGCCGATGATCAAACGCTTCGCAGAGTCGGTGAGGAGGTCGTAGAACGCAGAATCGACGGGCTTGAAGCGCAACGCCACGGTGGCTCTCCTGAGTCAGGATCACGAACGGTCCTCATGCTAGGTGCACGCAGGCATCGCGGCGCAATCGGGCGCCCCTCGGCCCTGATCGGACCGCTAGGACGGGACGGCTTCGCCGGGCGTACGCCGGACGCCCAGGATCGCGTCGACCTGCTCGGAACTGAGGTGGTCGTCGGCCTGGTTGGCGGCGACGATCAACGCAGCCGTCAGCTCGACCTCGCCGAGGAGCTCTTCGTCCTCGAGTTCGACGTCGAGTTGGTTCACGGCCCCTCCTCGCTCACGGTCCTGGAGTCGGCTTGTGTTCCCCGCGGTGGGGGAGGCAACCCCTGTGAGCCCGAGAGGGTCGAGCGCCCGGGAGAGCCGCGTCGCCGAGCCGCGGCTAGACACCAATCTACGGCAAAGACGACAAACACCACAGGGCCCCGGCAGAAAAGCCGGAGCCCTGTGGGGTGTGCTGAGGATCAGACGGGGCGAACGTTCTCCGCCTGCGGGCCCTTCGGGCCCTGCGTCACGTCGAACTCGACGCGCTGGTTCTCGTCGAGGGACTTGTAGCCCTGCGTCTGGATCGCGGAGTAGTGGACGAAGACGTCGTCACCACCGTTCTCCTGGGCGATGAAGCCGAAGCCCTTCTCGGCGTTGAACCACTTGACGGTGCCCTGAGCCATGCTTGTTTCTCCTTGTTTCATCAGGCGTGAGGTCACCACGGCGGCGACCTCCTGCAGCGGTGCAGTGATACGTCGTCCGCCACAGCCCGCCTGGGCAAAGAGAAGACGCCGTTGGATCACAAAACTCCAACAGCGTTGGTGTAACCGCTGGAACTTGCACCCTGCTGTGACCGACAGTACCAACCTCCGCCCCAGGAGGCCACGTCCGGCTCGGTTGCGTGGCGTGCCTTCGAGGCCTTCGGCTCGTTGGGCAGCAGGCGGCGCGGGCCGCGGTCGACACGGCGGCGCCGTTGCGTCATCGCCCGCCCCAGGTGAGCCGCGACATGGAATGGTGTGACACAGCGTCTCCGTCGGAGGCCCGGACGAGGAGGAGTGACATGGCGGAGCGTCCGTCTCAGCCCTCTCCCCCATCCGGCGAGCCCCCGGATGCTTCCAACGAGCACGCCACGACACCGCCGGGGCCCTCGCCGACGCCTCGACATGTTGGGCCGAGTGGGAGCGACCCCGTGGACCCCCTCACGATCGCCGCCGCAGGGTTGCGGGACGTCCCCGACGCCGGGACCGGGCGGCGGGGCATCCTCGGGCGCGTCCAGCGGGGCCGCGAGCCCGAGACCCCCTCTCCCCAGTCCCGGGTCCCGGCCGAGGACTCGACGCTCGTGGACCCGCTCGCTGTCCTGGCGCGCGCTCTGGGGGTCGGAGATGAGTCCGCCGAGGCCCACCGGGACCCCGTCGACCCGGAGGGGGCCGATGGCGGCATCCCCACCGCCGAGGTGTTGGCCGACGCGGCGGTCCAGCAGGCGTCCGGCCCTGGAGGGGCGGACCTGCCCCCGGCGCTGCTCGAACTGGCTGCCGAGGCCGACGTCGCCGTACCGATCCAGCCGCGCCGTCGCGGCACCTTCCGCCGGCGCGGTGCCGGGGAGCACCACGAGGAGGAGCAGGGCGCTTTGTTCCCATCATCGGAGTCCGACCAGACCAGTCCGGACGCCGCGCTCGCGGAGATCCACGAGCCGGAGCCATACGCCGGCCCCGAGGCGTCGGCAGCGGAGGGGCCGGCAGTGGAGGGGGCGGCAACGGAGAGGGCGGAGCGCGCCCCCGACCCGGCCACCGGGCCCGCGCCGTCGTCCGCCGGAGACGCGATCACCGGCGAGTGGTCCGACGACGACCTGCAAGCGACGCAGTGGGCCAGCCAGTGGGCAGCCGACACGTCGGCTGAATCTGCCCAGGCAGAGGCAGCCGGGGCGTCCGAGGAGTCGGCGGGGTCCCCGGAATCGGCCGAAGTGGCCGTGACCGTGCCGGTGGCGACCGCCGAGGAGGCGCAGGTCGACGAGGCCGCAGGACAGCCGGTGCCCGAGGACAGCACCGCTCCGGGCGAGGGCGGCGGGCGGCGCCGAGGGCTCCTCGGGCGGCGCCGGCCACGAGGGAGGGCCCAGGAGGAGGTCGCGACCGCTACGCCCGCAACGGAGGTCGGCGACCCGAAGCGAGAGGGCGCCGAGTCCGCCTCCGCCCCCGGCGCTCAGCTCAGCACGGTGGGCCCCACCGAGGGCACCACACCCCTCGACCTGCTCAGCGGCTACACCTCCGCTGCCTCCGTCGCATCCGCCAGCCCCGACGAGGCTGGAGGGACGACGGAGACCCCCGAGACCCACGCCGACGTGACCGTGCCTGAGGAGGCTGCCACGGCCGTCCTGCCTGAAGTCGCGGTCGACGCCGACGAGGCATTCGCCGCCGGAGCCCCCGGCGACGCCGAGCCGCACGAGCTGTGGGACGAGCCGGACACCGACGGCGAGCAGGACGCGGGCGACGGCGCCTCCGACAGCCGGTGGGGCAGGCGTCGGGGCCGTCGGCGCGCGTCCGGTTCGCAGGCGGCTGCGCCGACTGCCGCCGGCGGGTCCGCCAGCGAGTCCTCTGTCGCGGAGCAGACCACCGCGGCCGTCGCCGACTACCCCTACACCGCAGCCGATCTTGCGGGGCAGGGCTGGAGCCGCGAGGACCTGCTGGGCGCGGGCTGGAACGAGGCGCAACTCCTTGCCGTGGGGTGGACCGAGGAGTTCGAGGCGTCGTTGCACGCGGAGCGGGCCGAGCCGGACGCCGCCGGCACAGAGACGCAGGCAGAGGCGCAGGCAGAGACGGCCGACCACGAGGGCGACCGCGCGGCCGACCACGAGGTCGACCAACAGGACGCGCCGGACGCTGGGGAAGCGGTGGCGCCGGACGCCGAGGACGGCACCGTCGAAACCTCACTCCCCCACGACGCGGACACCGACAGCGACACCGGTGAGCCGCCGGCGACCGAGACCTACGCGGTCGTGCCGGAGGAGGAGCGGCCGGCTTCCGAGGAGACGCACGGAGTCGAGAGCACGCGAGACGAGGACGATGTGCCCGACGAGGGCTCGCCCGCCGTCACCGCGACGGACCTCGAGCACGCAACGTCGAGCGAGCCCGACGCGACTCAGCCGGATGCCCCGGACGAGGTCGAGGACGTGGCGCACGGCGCCGGCGGGGCAGAGCCAGGGCAGCCCCAGGCAGTGCAGCCCGAGCCTGAGCCCGCGGAGCCCGATGCCGAGCAGGTCGCGCCCGAGCCGGACCCGGGAGCCGTCGAAGCGCAGGCACAACTGGCCGAGCGCACCGAGGATCCGGTCGAGGAGTTGATCGCCGCACCTGTTCCGGAGCCGGAGCCGGAGCCGGAGCCAGTGCCGGAGCCGGAGCGCGATTCCGGACCGGCGCCCGAGCCGGCCCCGGAGTCGGTCCCCGAGCCGACGCCCGCGCCCTCCGCCCCTCCGCCGGCGGCGAGCCCGCGGAGCGGCGACTTCGATCTGTTCTACGACGACGACCTGGGCATCGAGCCGGAGAGCTTCGACATCGAGGCGCCGCTCCAGCGGCCACCCGCCGCGCCGCCCGACGACCTGGTGCTCGACGAGCCGCTCCCCGACGCCCGACCGGCCGCGACCACGGAGTCCACGCCAGAGGTCGGTCCCACAGCGCAGCCGGACGCGGCCGCCCCCGCTGCGGAAGGCGGCAGCGCGACGGTCGAGCACGAGGGCGCCGAAGCCGCCGAGGCCGCCGAGACCCCCGAGGCCGCCGCCCCCGTCGACGACGAGGAGGGCATCTCCTTGCCGGGCACGATCGTGGCACCCGTCGTGCCCCAGGAGCCCCAGCAGACCGACGAGCCGGACGAGCCCGACGAGCCCGACGAGCCCGATGACTCCGACGAGGAGGGCCCCTCGGATCCTGGCGCAGGTCCCGACGACCCGGACGACGACCCGAGCCCCGGCGACGTACCCACGGACGCGGGGGCCGCGCTCGACACGCCGACGACGTCCGCCGCGCCCGAGGAGCCGGAGCCGATGACGTACGCCTGGGCGCTGGCCGAGCTGACCGCCGAGCCCAAGGGCTCCGACCCCTCGCCGGGCGCCACCCTCGCCGCGCCACCCGCCGAACACCCCGAGCCCGCCGAACCCGCTACCGAGCCGGATGCCGAGCTCGACGCCGACCTCGACGACGAGGCGGCTCCTCCACCCCACCACGAGACCGGACCGGAGCCACCGGATGCCGCGACCAGCCCGGCCCACACGGCAGACCGGGCAGACCCGGCGGGCACAGCCGCGGCGGCCGAGGCGGCCGACGCCCCGGATGCGGCCGACGAGCCGGACTGGAGCACGACGTCGTGGAGCCCGACGTGGGAGCCGACCGACACTCCGGCGGAGGCCGGGGTCGGGTCGACTGCTTCGCCGGACGCCACGGCGACGGCCTCCCTCGACACCACGCTCATCCCCACGCCACAGGACACCGCCGCAGCAGCCGAGCAGCTCGCCGTCACCGCCGACGGTCAGGAGATCCCGCCGTTCGTGGAGTACCGGCCCAGCGACGTGCGGCGCTACCTGCTCGGGGCGCTCTTCGTCGCGACCTCGCTGCTGGCCGTCCTGGCGATCTTCTACGCCGTCCAGCAAGGAGGCACCGCACCGGCGATCACGGCCACGGCGGTCACCGTGCTGGCCGGCGCGTTCTGGTGGGCCCTGCTCAGCTGGGCCCCGACGATCATCTCGATCTCACGAGGCATCCTCGAGGTGGCCCGGGGCCCCAACAGCGAGCGCTTCGACCTCACCGACCCCGCCACGGAGGTCCAGGTCGCAGACGACCCGCGGTCCCGCTCGTGGCGGACGACACTGGCGCGCGCCAACGGGACGACGTTGGTGATCCGCGCCGGCCAGGTCCGGCCCCAACAGTTCTCCACGATCGTGCGGCACTACAGGGAGCGGGCCGAGACGGCCTGAGCGAGCACTCTCGGCGGCCTCAGCGCCTCAGTAGGGCGTGGTGCGGGCCACCTGCAAGGTCCGGTTCTGCAGGTACGGCGAGGCCTGGCGGTAGAGCCACGGCCGACCGAACCAGAGATAGCCGTCGGCGTCCTGGGCAGCGGCCCGGCGTTCCGCCCGTGACAGTCCCCAGGCGCTGCTGGCCACCCGCCACGTCGGCGGTACGCCCAGCGTCACGCACCGCGTCTGCGCGGTGGTCGTGCACGCCTGCGCGGCGTCGAAGTCGCCGTGGGGGTGAGCGGCGTAGTACTGGGCGTAGGTGAACGGCCGGCCGTTGTCGGCGGTGTCGACGACGAAGTGCTTGGTGCCGGCCCCGGCACGTGCGAGTGCGTCGACCAGCTGACGTCCGTAGTCGATCTCGCTGGCCAGCGACCCGTAGTGGGTAGCCCCGAGGGCGAAGCCGCGCACCTTCGCGACGCCGGCCTTGAGCAACATCGCCTGCGCACGCTCCAGCGAGAGCCAGTCGGCGTCTCCGGCGTCGAGGTAGACGGCCGTGTTCGGAAGGGCGGAGAACACCGCCGCTGCGTAGGCGGCAAGCTTCAGCCGCACCCCGGGCCGCCAACCGGTCAGCGCGACGGCCAGGTCCGGCTCCAGGATCATCGCGACATGTGCCGTGCCGATCCCGGCTGCCGCGCGGTCGATCCAGTCGCGGTAGTCACGTTGCTGCTGCGCGGTGATCGGCTGGCTCTTCGCGCCCTCCCCGTGGGGCCATGCTCGGAAGACGGCCATCGGGACCAGGACGTCGGGGTCGCCGGCCTGCGCCTGGGCGACGTACTGCTGGATCGTCTGGGTGATCCGGCCGGCGGGGATCCATGTGCCGAGCCACCGGACACGCGAGCGCAACGCCACCTTGGCCAGGAGCTCCTTGTCGACGCCGGTCGCCCGCGCCCACGCGGGGTAGACGCCGTCGGCCGATCCGGTGTAGACCCCCCAGGGCCGTGCGGCCAGGGGGTTCGTGGGGTTCTGCGGGAGCGGTGCCACGTCTCGGGCCACTCCTCGGGCCACGTCTCGGGCCACGTCTCGGGCCGCCTCCCGGGATGCCGCCTGCGCTCCGGCGCCCAGCAGCGTGGGCAGCAGCGCGCCGAGCAGGCATGCCACCACGGCCAGGGCTCCGGCGCGCCTCGGGGTACGCCGGGCAGGATGCGGGTCGGGCACGAGCGGTTCCCCTCGCGTGGACGATGTCGACCCGGACATCATCGACAATCCGCCGCCGCGGTTGAGAGGTTCCCGCGGACCGGCCCGGTCGCCTAGGTTCGGTCCATGACCGAGGAGCAGGCCGATCGACGACCGGGCGACGAGGCGTCGCTGCACGCGTTGTACGCCGCCGTCCCGAGCGCCGAGGAGCTCGACCTGGCCGACGCCCTGCCTCCGGCACTCCCCTTCACCGTGTTCGATCCGCCCCGCGACGAGGACGAGGCCGACGTCTCGGACGCGGTCGGCGAGGAGGACGCCGAGGACGAGGAGGTCACGCCGCTCACCGACGGCCAGGCCCGCGGCGTGCTGGAGCATCTGCTCGGCGCAGAGCCGGTCGAGGACGAGCCCGAGGAGGAGGACAACTAGCGATCAGGCGGGCGCGTTTTCACCGGTGGCGCGTTCGCGCGCCACCTCCCCCAGCGTGGCGAGGTCGCGGCCCGCCCAGCCCCGGTCGACGGCGTGCGACAGCGCATCCTCGACGACACCGGCTACCGGCAGCGCGACGGAGCGCGCCCCCGCCGCGTCGAGCGCGAGCCGGGTGTCCTTGAGTGCCAGCTGGGCGGCGAAACCGGCCGGCTCGTAGGAGCGCGACGCCATCAGGCCGCCGTACCCGCCGTAGACCGGGCCCGGGAAGATCGAGTTGCTGATCAGCTCGACGAAGTCGCTCGCCGTGACGCCGTAGGCCTCGACCAGCGCGGTCGCCTCCGCGGTCGCCTCCACCGCGGCGCCGAGCAGGAAGTTCACCGCGATCTTCACGACGTTGGCCCGGCTCGGGTCGTCGCCCAGGCCCCACACCCGCGCCGCGAACGACTCCAACGCGGGCCGCGCGCGAGCCACCGCGACGGGCGCACCGGAGGCGAGGACGTTGAGGCGGCCGGCCGCGGCCACATCCGAGCGGCCCATCACCGGGGCCGCCACGTAGCCGATGCCGTGCTCGGCGTGGACTCCCGCGGCCTCGGCGGCGAGCTCCGGGGAGACCGTCGCCATGTTGACGTGCACGGCCGTCGAGGCGCCGGCGAGCAGGGCCGGGTCGAGCAACCGCTCGCGGACGGCACGATCGTCGGCGAGCATGCTGAGCACGAGCGGCAGCGCGAACACCTCCGGCAGGTCGGCTGCAGCGCGGGCGCCCTCGGCGACGAGCTCCTCGACCGGCTCCGGGGAGCGGTTCCACACCGTCACGGAGAACCCGGCCTCGAGCAACCGCCGCACCATCGGGCGTCCCATCGTGCCGAGTCCGACGAACCCCACCTGCTGCGCCATGTCGCCCACCTCTCTCACCGGCTGCCGTCGGGTCCATCGTGACGGGCAGCCCCAACGCCGGCTCTGCCAGAATGGCGGCCCGGCGCGCCTCCCACGGCGTGCCGGCGGGCCTCTAGCTCAATGGCAGAGCAGCGGACTTTTAATCCGCGGGTTGTGGGTTCGACCCCCACGGGGCCCACCCCAGGCCCACTCCAGCAGAGGGGTCGGTGCCGCCGTGGTGCTCAGACGACCTGTTTGAGCAGCGGCACGCGGCGCAGCAGCAGCGCGACGGCGTAGCTCAGGACGAGCACCACTCCACAGCGGGCGAGCAGCTCGAGGAGCGAGCCGGCCGCCGCGGGCCCGCCGATCCCCGGCAGGTGCAGGAGCCCGTTGCGGATCAGCAGGTGGACGCCGTAGACCCCGAGGGTCGTGGCGCCGAGCTGGCGCCCGAGGTGGGCCAGAGCCGGTCGGCACAGCACCCGCAGCATCCCGCCCGGCCGGATGAGCGCGTGGGCGATCAGCAGCACCGAGATCGAGAGCACGATGACCGGCACCGAGTAGTACGCCTCCGTCGGCATGACGGGCCCCGAGCGACCGACCCGGCCCCACTCCAGGACGAGCCACAGCCCCGACGCTGCCGCGGCAAGCCACGCGAGAGCCAGGCGGCCGCCGGTGAGCACGACGTCGCGCAGCTCCCTCCCCAACAGGTAGTAGCCGAGGTAGGGGATCCACCACGTCCAGGCCGTCTGCACCCACATGATCTCCACACCGGTCGGGTCGCCCGGATCGAACCGGAGGGGGACGGTGAGGTGGATCAGCACCGGCACCGCCAGTGCGATGAGGGCGGCCACCGCGCGCGCCCGGCGTGACGCGATCGCCACCCAGGGCAGCAGCAACGGGGTGACCAGCGCCAGCCCGAGCACGATCCAGAAGAAGTACAGGGCCGTGTAGAGGCGTCCGGTGAGGATCCGCTGCACGACGTCGCCCAGACCGACGGGTCCCGTCGCCGCCTCGACGTAGAGCAGGTAGACCAGGTGCCAGAACAGGGCCGCCGGCAGGAGTCGGATCGCGCGCTTGCGGACGAACTCACCGGGGTCGCGGTAGCGCTCAGGCTCGAGAAGCA
This sequence comes from Marmoricola sp., assembly GCA_051961835.1. Classification (GTDB taxonomy): domain Bacteria; phylum Actinomycetota; class Actinomycetes; order Propionibacteriales; family Nocardioidaceae; genus Marmoricola. The sequence continues at coordinate 45,987 of JBQCCW010000275.1, forward strand.
GGGCCCCGCTGAGCATGACGAAGACGGGGACGGCCCACCGCGAGCAGTAGTCCAGCACCGTGGCGACGAACGCTGAGGGATCCCCGAACGGGTCCGTGCTCGACGTCGCCGTGGCGCCGCCGACATGGATGAAGATCACCCCGGCGATGGCCAGGAACCTCAACCATCCGACCCAGGCGAGGTCACCTGTCCCGGGAGCCGACGAAGGTGGGCGTTGCCCCACACGCGGATCCGCCGTGGATGCCCCCCACCGCTCGCGCCCGATCGCCACAGCGCGATCATCCCAGAGCCGATCGGTGATCCCCACCTCACCCGGCGTGGGCGACCGCCCGTCGCGCCGCCCGCAGGGCGTGCTCGTTGACCCTGGCCAGCCTCGACACCAGCGCTGCCGGTGCCCGCTTGGAGGCGTACCACTCCCACCCCGGTCCGGCGCCGACGTGGACGTAGTCGGCTTCCACGACCTGCCTGATCAGGCCCTGCTCGGGCCCCGGACCGACGGCGACCAACGCCGGGTGCGCCGCCAGGAGCTGCTGCAGGTAGCCGACCGCCCCTCCGGGGAACTCGGCGCGGAGAAGCCCGAACTCGCCGCTGTCCAGGATCAGGTACGGCCCAGGGTTCACCCGCCCGGAGATGACCAGGGGCTGCGGCGCGTCGACGGTCGCCACCGTGCTCTCGGGCGGGAGAACGTGGAGGACCGCCCGCACGTCCCGGGCCTGCACGACCAGCCCGTGGGCCCGGGTGGTGACGGAGAAGGCAGCGGCGTAGCCGAGACAGAGCAGGCACAGCCCCGCCGCCACCGCGAGGCGTCGCCGTCCGGCCCGCCTCGCCGCCGCACCCAGGACAACCGCCGATCCGACCGCGCCGAACGGCAGCACCACGAGGAGGTCGGGAGCACCGTTGACGGCCGTCGCGGTCCAGAGCAGGGCCACAGCCCCACCGACGGCACACGGCCACAGCTCCCGGTCCCTGCGGCGCAGCAGCGCAACCGCCAACGCCCCGATCACCCCACCCAGGGCGACGATCAACGAGAGGTGGTAGCCGTCCCACAGCAGCCGCCAGGTGCCGCCGAGCGACGCGAACGCCGACGGCTGATGGACCCATCGCAGGTTGACGAGGAGGAACGCCTTGATGGCGACGCCGGTCGCCGACTCTGCCGCGAACCACACCAACATGGCGACCGCGGCCACGATGCCGCCGGCGACGTACCTCAGCAGATCGCGCCACCACGCCCGGGACCCGATCACGGCGGCGACGGTCGCAGCCAACAGCGGGAGGAGGGCAGGCTGCCAGGTCAGCGTGGCCAGGCCGGTCGCGATGCCCGCGGCCAGCCACCGGCGCCGGCTGACGAGCAGCAGGCCGGCGACCAGGAAGAACACCATGGCGGTCTTGTCGCGAGGACCGTTCGTCGCGAGATTCGTGAACGTCTCGAAGGTCAAGAAGAGCGACGCCGACAGGAAGCCGCCGACCCGGGAGGACAGCACGGCCCGGCCGTAGCTGTACACCAGGGCGCAGGCGAGCGACGAGAGGACCCAGTAGAGGAGCCGCGAGGACATCACCGCCCCGACCCCCAGGTGCCCGCCGACCCAGACCGCCAGACCGGGAACGGCGTCCGCGAGCGGGCCGACGGTGTTGAAGTTCGCGACGTACGGCGGATTCCCATCGGCGACCCGCTGGGCGCCGTAGACGAAGATCCCGAGATCCCGGTTCATCGCGCCCTGGAACCCGTGCACGACGTAGATGAGCGCCGCCACGCCGGCAACCAGCACCGGGTCCCACGAACCGATGCGGGCAGGCGCCACCTCCTGCTTGACGGGTCTCCCGTTCACGGCGCACACCCTCTCACGCGGCGTCGGCGCGGCGAGCGCACCGACGTGCGTCGCAGGCCACCGCCCCGTACCGTGCCCGCGTGCCTTCCGAGCGTCCCCAACCGAACCCCGCGCGGACCCTCCTGGTCGTGCCTACCTACAACGAGTCCGCGAACCTGCCCCCGCTGCTGGAGCGGGTGTTCGGCGCGAACCCCGATGTCGAGGTCCTCGTCGTCGATGACAGCTCGCCCGACGGCACCGGCGCCCTCGCGGACCGGATCGCCGCAGACGACGCGCGCGTGCACGTCCTGCACCGGACGAGCAAGGAGGGTCTCGGCGCGGCCTACCTCGCCGGGTTCGCCTGGGGCCTCGAGGCCGGGTACGACGTCCTGGGCGAGATGGACGCCGACGGCTCGCACCAGCCCGAGCAGCTGCCGTCGCTGCGCGCGGCGCTCACCGACGCCGACCTGGTGATCGGCTCGCGGTGGATCCCGGGTGGCTCGATCGTGAACTGGCCCCGGCGCCGCGAGTGGCTCTCCCGAGCAGGCAACGCCTACATCCGGCTGCTGCTGGGTCTGCGCGTGCGCGACATCACCGCGGGCTACCGGTTGTACCGACGCGAGACCCTCGAGGCGCTCGACCTGAGCACGGTCGAGTCCTATGGCTACGTGTTCCAGGCTGACCTCACCTTTCGCACGGTGCGCGCCGGGCTGCGGGTCGTCGAGGTGCCGATCGAGTTCGTCGAACGCGAGCGGGGCGAGTCGAAGATGACCGCCGATGTCGCCCGGGAGTCGCTGCGCAGGGTCACCCAGTGGGGACTCTCCGAGAGGCGCCGCCGGCGACGGGAACGGCGCGGCGGCGTCTGACCGACGGCGGTCAGGCGACGAGTCGCCGGTCCGGCTCCGCGGGATGCCCCGGTCTCCGGCGGCGGACCGGCGTCCCGGGAGAGCCCGGACCTGACCGGCGCCGGCGGACCGGGCTGACCGCGAGCAGCAGCACCAGCGGTGCCAGCAGCAGCATGCCGGTCGGTGGGATCGCCGTGCCCGAGTCGTTCACCGCGAAGCCGAGGAGCCAGCACACCGCGATCGCGGTGAGGCCGTCGGCGAGCAGCGGCACCCGACCCAGCACCGGGCGCAGTGGATGCCCGATCAGCTGCGGCCGGAGCACGAACAGCAGCACGAGCAGGATCAGCGGGACGACGGCCAGGTCGATCCAGCTCCCGGTCAGCATCGTCCAGTTCTCCGACCAGATCCGCTGGAGACCGTCGAGCCGGTGCGTGGTGAGCAGCTGATCGACGAAGATCCCGATGTGGGTTCGCTCCGCGGCGGGCCGCGCGTAGTCGGTCAGCGCGAACGCGGCGACGACGCAGACCGCGACACCGGCGATGAGGAGCGCCCGGCGCACGGTCAGCCGGGCGCCGGCCGCACGCAGGGTCAGGTAGCCGAACGCGGGCACGAGCGCGAGCGGGCCGCCGCCGTCGGCGCCCCACGAGGGGTAGCCGTCGACGAGGACCGCGGCCGCCCCGAGGACCGCGACGAGCACGGCCGCCGACCGGCGGCCCCCGCGGGCGAGCAGCGGTGCCGACACCAGGGTGGCGAGCAGCAGCGCGGACGTCGCGTACAGGGCGAAGCCGACGTTGCCCTGGCCGTAGTACCGGCCGCCGTACACCGGTTGCAGTCCCAGCAGGGAGACGAACTGCAGCCGCGAGCCGTGCACCACGTCGGCGGCGATGACGGCGAGCGTCCAGCCGGCGAGCACGGTCGTCGGGCCCAGGAGATGCCGCCGCCAGGGGCCGAGCAGCGCGATCGCGGCGAGCACCACAGCCGTCCCGAGCACGCTGAGCGAGAGCGCGACCTGAGGGGACGGCGCGGTCCACCACTGCCACCGCCCGACGAGGAAGGCCGCCACCGGGGTGGCCGCGACCAGGGCGGACACCACGGCGATCACGGCGCGTAGTGCGAGCGGCGCCCGCCCGCCGCGCGAGCGGCCCCGCAGCAACCACCAGGCGAGCACGATCGTGCCGACCCCCAGCAGGCAGCCGCCGAGGAACAGGGCGAAGAACGGCCCCACGAAGGCATGCTCCACCGCCAGCGCTCGGGTGAGGTTCCGCGCCCGGTCGAGCGGCGCCGTCGGATCGGCGGCGGGCAGCACCGTGGTGACGCGGCCGTCGGCGACGTGCGGCGCGTACGGCGCCAGCCGCGCCAGCACGAGCGCGGTGAGGTCCGAGGTCTGCACGAAGCCGATCTGGCGGGTCGACTGGGACGTCAGCGCGCCGTGCTGCACGCCCGGCCCGGCGACCACGAGGGGGTGCAGCGTGATCGGTCCACCCTCGTCGGCCATCCCGGAGACCACGACGGTCGCATGGGCCGGCAGCTGCTGGAGCAGGCGGCCCAGATAGGCGTCGTCGGGGGCGGGCAGGGCGATGAAGGTGACTGGGCACGCGTCCAGCCGCACCTTCGCCGGGTCGGCGTCGTAGTGCGCGATGTGCCCGAGCTCGTCGGCCGCCCCGATCGCGGCCGCCGGCCCGGCGGCCGCCACGCACTGGCCCGCGCCTTCCAGGACGCTGGCGAGGAGGCCGGGGCGGACTGCGGCGCCGCGAGTGTGGGCCTGTCGGGCGAGCTGCTGCCAGCCGTCGTACATCGCCGCGCCGTGGGGCAGCGCCCGGGGCGGAACCGGTTGCGCGCACCCCTTGGGGCCCGGGTCGCCGGCGATCACTGAGGAGCGGCTGGAGCCGGTCGGCGTCCCGGCCGAGAGCGTCAGCCAGGCCGAGACGGCGCAACTGCGTCCGTCGAGCACCATCGTGGCCTGCGCCCCGACCGCGCCGTCGGTCGCGAGGCCCCACAGGTGCGGCATCGCCGTCGGTGTGACCTGGTCGAACTGCAGCGCCGGCATGCCGACGACCACCAGGGGCCCGGGCTGGCGGAGGAACCGGCTGGCGTCGGGCGAGGTGCCCCCGCCGACGGCGAACCACGCCAGGCAGCACACGCCGCACGCCACCAGTGCGCGAGCCAGCCATCCGCGGTACACCGGGCGACTCTAGGCGGTGACCCTGACGTTGCGCTGACCCAGGCCGTCAGCTCTCGAGCGCGGCGTCCAGGGTGATCTCCACGCCGGTGAGCGCCTTGCTGACCGGGCACCCGGCCTTGGCGGCCTGCGCGGCCTGCGCGAAGGCCGCGTCGTCGACCCCCGAGACCTCGCCGCGGACGGTCACGGTGATGCCGGTCAGTCGGAAGCCACCGGCCGGGTCGGGGCCGAGGGCGACGTCGGCCTGGACGTCGAGCGCCCCCACCGTGCCGCCGGCCTCCCCGAGCAGAGCGGAGAGCTGCATGGCGTAGCAGGCCGAGTGGGCGGCCGCGATGAGCTCCTCGGGACTGGTGGTCCCGCCGGCGTCGTCCGCCGCGCGCCGGGGGAACGAGACGTCGTAGGTCCCGATCCCGGAGCTGGTGAGCTCGACCTTCCCGGAGCCCTCCTGGAGGCTTCCGGACCAGGAGGTGCGAGCGGTGCGTGTCGGCATGGGGTGCTCCTTCGGGGGTGGGTGGGACGGAGTCTGCTCAGAGGACGGTCACGTAGTTGATCGGCAGGCCGGTCGCTCCGTCCGGCGCGACGCCGGTGGTCTTCGCGGTCTGGGTGTACCCGGTCTTGTCGGTGGCACGAGCGGTGAGGGTGTGGTCGCCGGGGGTGGCATCCCACTCGTACACCCACTGACGCCAGGTGTCGATGGTGTCCTCGGCGGCCAGCCGTGCCTCCTGCCAGGGGCCGTCGTCGATCTTGACCTCGACCTTGGCGATCCCGCGGTCCTGCGCCCACGCGACGCCCGCGATCGGCACCCGCCCGGCGGGGAACCTGGCGAACGAGCGGGGTACGTCGAGCCGAGACATGGTCTTGATCGGCGCCTGCTCGGCGTAGCCGCGGGTCGACCAGTAGGCCTTGAAGTCGGCGAACCGGGTCACCTCGAGGTCGACCAGCCACTTGGTGGCCGAGACGTAGCCGTACAGGCCGGGCACGACCATCCGCGCCGGGAAGCCGTGCTTGAGCGGCAGCGGCTGCCCGTTCATCCCGACCGCCACCATCGAGGGCCGCTCGCGGTCGGTCAGCGCGGAGAGCGGCGTGCCCGCGGTCCACCCGTCCTGGCTGGTCGACTTGAGGGCATCCGCGCCGCTCTGGACGCCCGCCTCGGCGAGCAGGTCGGCCAGCAGGACGCCGAGCCAGGTCGCGTTTCCCACGTAGTGCCCGCCGACCTCGTTGGACACGCACGTCAGGGTGATCCGCTTCTCGACCAGGCGGCGGCGCAGCAGGTCCTGGTAGGTCAGCTCGAGTGGCTTGTCGACCATGCCGTGGATCCGCAGCCGCCACCCGTCGGCGGGGACGTCCGGCACCTGGAGGGCGGTGTCGACGCGGTAGAAGTCCTTGTTCGAGGTGAGGTAGGGCGTGATGCCCTCGACGTCGAGCGTCGCGCCGGGCGGAAGTGGGTCCGCGGGAACGGTGGGCCGCGGCAAGGTGATCCCGGCCCGGGAGGCAGCGGCCGCCAGCCCGCCGTACGCCTGGGAGACGATGCCCCCGACCGCCGCGACCGCGCCCACCCCGACGGCCGAGCGGAGGAACGCACGGCGGTCGAAGCCGGCCGGGAGCTCGTCGCCCTCGACCGGACCGAGGTCGCCGGCACGGCGGCGCAACGCGGACACGATCCAGACCAGCCCGCCGACGGAGACCAGGAGCAGGAGGAGGACCGGGACGAGGCGGGCGGCCGGTCCGGCGCTGGCCGCCCGGTCGGTGAGGGCGGCCGCCGCCGAGACGGCCACGAGCGCGACGAGGATGGCGACGCCGGCGCGCAGCGACCGCACGGAGACGACGCCGATCACGACCGCGAGCAGTCCCACCACGACGATCACGCCGCCGATCAGCACCTGCTTGTCATGGGTGCCGAAGTGCTGGATCGCGAACTCCTTGAGCGCCGGCGGCGCCCAGTCGACGGCCCGGTTGCCGACGGCGATCAGCGGCGAGGTGACGCCGGTCAGCAGCGCGGCCACGGCCTGGGCGACGGCGACGCCGGCAGCGCCGGCGAGGAGGCCGGCGAGCCCACCGAGGACGAGGAGGGCACCAGGGGGGCGCGGTCGTGAGGACATGCGGGTGGTTCGGAGACGCTCCCGGCGTCGGATGCCCTCGGAGGCGGCCGGCGCAAGGGCGGGGCTCAGCTCAGCCAGGCGATGAGATGCTCCTCACCGTCGGCGGATCCGGAGATCGTCTCGGCTGCCGCGGCGAAGCGCGCGACCGTGCGCGCCAGCGCCGACTGGTCGTCGGGGGTCATCCGGTGGACGACCGCGGCGAGCTCCGCCCGCCGTCGGTGCATCACCTCCTCGACCACCTGCTCGCCGGCTGGCGTGAGGGTGAGCGCGACGCGGCGTCGGTCGTCCTCGGCGGCCCGCCGGTCCAAGAGGCCGGCGGCGACCAGGCGCTCGCAGGTGCGGCTGGCGTTGGAGGCGTTCACCCCGAGGGCCTCCGCGACCGCGGTCACGGTGAGCGGGCCCTGACTGCCGACGAGCACCAACGTGCGCAGCTGCGGAACGGTGATCGTGGTGTCGACCGACCCCAACGACCGCACGATCGCCGCGGTGATGACCCGGCTCGCCCGCATGAGGGCGTCGATCGCCGCGATCTCGTCCCCACCGGTCTCCTCACCGTGCGAGGCGCGATCAGCGGGTACGTGCTGGGAAGGACCGCTCGGGGGAGGCGCTGCCACGGCTGCGCCGTACCCCGCCGAATCCTTGCGTAAACGCAAACAAAGCGGGTACGCCGCTCGTTGACCGCAGCCCGCGCGACGCGACAGGAGAGGGGAGGACGATGGCAGAGGTGCTCGCCGCCGCGCCTCCCGTCCCGCGCCGGGCGGACGCCCAGCAACTCCGCGCGCTCCGGGAGGCGCTCCGCGCGGCTGTCGACGGCGAGATCCGCTTCGACGACGGGAGCCGCGCGGCGTACTCCACGGACGCCTCGGCGTTCCGCCAGGTCCCGTACGGCGTCGTGGGGCCCCGGACCACCGACGCGGCGGCCGCGGCGGTCCGGGTGTGCCGCGAGCACGGCATCCCGGTCGTGAGCCGGGGCGGCGGGACGAGCCTCGCCGGCCAGTGCACCAACACCGCCGTCGTGATCGACTTCTCCAAGCACTGCCACCGGCTGCTCTCGGTCGACGTGGAGCGCCGGCGCTGTGTCGTCGAGCCCGGCATCGTCCTGGACGACCTGAACCGCCGCCTCGCCGAGCACGGGCTCCGGTTCGGCCCCGAGCCCGCCACCCACGCCAACTGCACGCTCGGCGGGATGATCGGCAACAACTCCTGCGGCGCGACGGCCCAGCGCAACGGCAAGGTGTCCGACAACGTCCGCTCGCTGGAGGTCCTGCTCGCCGACGGGACGCGGTTCCGAGCCGGGCCGACGAGCGAGGAGGAGTACCGGCGCATCGAGGCCCGGGGCGACCGGCGCGCGGCCCTCTACCGGTCGCTTCGCGAGATCGGCCGGCAGCACGCCGAGGAGATCCAGCGCCGGTTCCCCGACATCCCCCGACGGGTCTCCGGCTACAGCCTCGACGCGCTCCTCCCTGACGGCGACTTCGACCTGGCGCGGTTCCTCGTCGGCAGCGAGGGCACGCTCGTCACCGTCCTGCAGGCCGAGCTCGACCTGGTCGAGGTGCTGCCGGCCCGCACGCTTGTGGTCATCGGGTACGACGACGTCGCCGCGGCGGCCGACGACGTCCCCCGGATCCTGCCCTTCGAGCCGATCGCGCTGGAGGGCTTCGACGACCTTCTCGTCCACGACGAGCAGATCGAGCAGCTCAACGCCACGGGGCTCGAGGAGCTGCCGGAGGGTTCCGGCTTCCTGATGGCCCAGTTCGGCGCCGCCGAGCAGGACGACGCCGATGCCCGAGCCCGGGCGCTGCTCGACGCCCTCGGCGACGCACCCCATGCCCGCGCGAAGCTGGTCCGCGACCCCGATCAGCAGCACCTGCTGTGGAAGGTCCGCGAGGCCGGCCTCGGCGCCAGTGCGCACGTGCCCCACCACGCCGACGCGTGGCCGGGCTGGGAGGACTCCGCGGTCGCCCCCGACCGCCTCGGCGACTATGTCCGGGACCTCCAGGACCTGTTCGCCCGGTTCGGCTACGCCACCGACGTGGCTCCCAGCCTGTACGGCCACTTCGGACAGGGCTGCATCCACACGCGCATCCCGTTCGACCTCACCAGCGCCGACGGCGTGGCGACCTACCGCTCGTTCATGGAGGCGGCCGCCGACCTGGTCACGTCGTACGGCGGATCCCTCTCGGGCGAGCACGGCGACGGCCAGGCCCGCGGCGAGCTGTTGCCCCGGATGTTCGGCGACGACCTGGTCCGGGTCATGGGGCGGGTCAAGGCGCTGTTCGACCCCGAGGACCTGCTCAACCCCGGCAAGGTGGTCCGCCCGAACCCGCTCGACGCCGACCTGCGCCTGGGCGCCGACTACGCCCCGCGGGCCCCGCGTGACCTGCATTTCGCCTACCCGCGTGACGAGGGATCCTTCGCCCGGGCCGCGAACCGCTGCGTCGGTGTCGGGAAGTGCCGGCAGCTCACCCACGAGGGCCCGACGGTGATGTGCCCCTCGTACCAGGTCACCCGTGAGGAGGAGGACTCCACCCGCGGCCGGGCGCGGCTGCTCTTCGAGATGCTCGAAGGCCACGCTGACAGCCCGATCGACGACGTCTGGCGCTCCGAGGAGGTGCGGGACGCGCTCGACCTGTGCCTGTCGTGCAAGGGCTGCCGCAGCGACTGCCCCGTGGGCGTCGACATGGCGACCTACAAGGCGGAGTTCTTGAGCCATCACTACGCCGGCCGGCTCCGCCCACGCGCCGACTATGCGACCGGCTGGCTGCCGGTGGCGGCGCAGCTGCTGAGCCGGCTGCACCTGGCACCGCTCGCCAACGCGGTCAGCCACGCACCGGGGCTCGGCCGTCTCGGGCTCGCCGCCGCCGGGCTCGACACCGAGCGCGAGGTGCCGCTGTTCGCCACCGAGACCCTGCAGCAGTGGTTCGCCCGGACCCACCCCGGCGCCGGTCAGGCACCCTCGGACGGTCGAGCGCAGTCGAGACCCTCCGTCCTGGTCTGGCCCGACACCTTCACCAACCACTTCCATCCCGAGGTCGGCGTCGCCGCCGTGCGCGTCCTCGAGCGCGCCGGGTGGAGCGTCACCATGCCGACCGAACCGTTGTGCTGCGGGCTCACGTGGATCTCCACCGGCCAGCTCGACACCGCCGAGCGGGTGCTGCGCCGCACCGTGCAGGCCCTCGCTCCCCATGTCCGCGCCGGCGGCCTGGTCCTCGGGCTCGAGCCGTCATGCACGGCGGTGTTCCGGTCCGACGCAGCGGAGCTGTTCGCCGACGACGAGGACGTGGCCCGGCTGCGCGACGCGACCTGCACGTTCGCCGAGCTGCTGATGGACCACACCCCGGAGTGGGAGCCGCCGCAGCTCGGCACCGCACGGGTTCGCGCCGTCGCCCAGGTGCACTGCCACCAGCACGCCGTGCTCGGCTGGGACGCCGACGCCCGGCTCCTCGCCGCCCTGGGCGTGGACGCCGAGCAGCTCGCCTCCGGCTGCTGCGGGCTGGCGGGGAACTTCGGCTTCACCGCCGGGCACCGCGAGGTGAGCACCGGCTGCGCGGAGCAGGTGCTGCTGCCCCGCCTGCGCGAGGAGCCCGAGGACACCGTGGTGCTCGCCGACGGGTTCTCCTGCCGCACCCAGATCCACGACCTCGACAGCGGCCCCCACGAGGGCCGCCACCTCGCCGAGCTCGTCGACGCTGCCCAGGGCGACGGCTACGTCGACGGGCGCAGCCCGCTGGGCCGCACCCGGCCACCCGGACAGCTCGCTCGCGGCGCGGCCCTGGCCGGGGCTCTGACGCCCGTCGCCCTCGCCGCGCTGGCGCTGCGCCGACGCGCCCGGCGTACCTGACCCACCACGCACCACCCGCACAGAAGTATTCGACAACGAAGGAGACGACATGGCCACCAAGGTCGCCGACTACCTGCTCTCACGACTGCGCGAGTGGGGTGTCGAGGAGGTCTTCGCCTTTCCCGGCGACGGCATCAACGGCATCCTCGCTGCGTTCGGTCGCGCCGACGACCAGCCGGCGTTCATCCAGTCCCGTCACGAGGAGATGAGCGCGTTCGAGGCCGTCGGCTACGCGAAGTTCTCCGGCCGGTTCGGCGTCTGCATGGCGACCTCCGGACCGGGCGCGATCCACCTGCTCAACGGTCTCTACGACGCCAAGCTCGACCACGTCCCGGTGGTCGCGATCGTCGGCCAGACCGCGCGCAGCGCGATGGGCGGCAGCTACCAGCAGGAAGTCGACCTGATGTCGCTGTTCAAGGACGTCGCCAGCGACTACCTGCAGACGGTGAACGTGCCCGAGCAGCTGCCGAACGTGCTCGACCGGGCGATCAAGATCGCGGTCGCCCGCCAGGCACCCACGGCGATCATCATCCCCAGCGACGTCCAGGAGCTCGAGTACACGGCCCCCGGGCACGCCTTCAAGCAGGTTCCCTCGAGCCTCGGCATCGACTGGCCCGCGATCCAGCCCGACGACGACGGCGTACGCCGGGCCGCGGAGATCCTCAACGCCGGCGAGAAGGTCGCCATCCTCATCGGCCAGGGCGCCAAGCACGCCACCGAGGAGGTCAAGCAGGTCGCCGAGCTGCTCGGCGCCGGCGTCGCGAAGGCCCTGCTGGGCAAGGACGTGCTCAGCGACGAGCTGCCCTATGTCACCGGGTCGATCGGCCTGCTCGGCACGCGGCCCAGCTACGAGATGATGATGGACTGCGACACCCTGCTCACCATCGGCTCGAGCTTCCCCTACACCCAGTTCTATCCGAAGCTCGACCAGGCGAAGGCCGTGCAGATCGACATCGATCCCGGGATGATCGGTCTGCGCTACCCCTACGACCTCAACCTGGTGGGCGACGCGGGCTCGACGCTCCGCGCGCTCATCCCGCACCTGCAGCGCAAGGAGGACCGCTCCTGGTTCGACAGCATCTGCGGCAAGGTGAGCGACTGGTGGGACGCGATGGCCGCGGAGGCCGGCGTCACGGGCGACCGGGTGAACCCGATGAAGCTCTTCGAAGAGGCGTCGCCGCGGATGCCCGACGACACGAACGTGGTCGCAGACTCGGGCTCCTCGGCGAACTGGTACGCCCGCTTCATCAAGATGCGCGGCACCATGCGCGGCTCGCTCTCGGGCAACCTCGCCACCATGGGCCCGGGCGTTCCCTACGGAATCGGCGCCAAGTTCGCCCACCCCGACCGGCCGGTGGTGGTCTTCGAGGGCGACGGCGCGATGCAGATGAACGGCCTCAACGAGCTCATCACGATCAAGCGCTACTGGGAGCAGTGGGCCGACCCGCGGATCGTCGTCGCAGTGCTGCACAACGACGACCTCAACCAGGTGACCTGGGAGATGCGCGCGATGGGTGGCGCGCCCAAGCTCGTCGCCTCGCAACGTGTTCCCAGCGTGGACTACGCCGGCTGGGCCGAGATCCTCGGCTTCCAGGCGATCACGGTCACCGATCCCGGCCAGCTGGCCGACGCCTGGGACCGGGCCTTCGCCGCCGACCGGCCCACGCTGATCGACTGCCACACCGACCCGAACTTCCCGCCGATCCCGCCGCACGCGACGATCGAGCAGATGGAGAAGTCGGCCGAGGCGCTCTTCAAGGGCGACGAGGACCGCTGGGGCATCATCAAGGAGGGCATCAAGACCAAGGCCGAGGAGCTCCTCCACTGAGCGGGTCCGACACCGCGCGGATCGAGTCGGTCACCGCGTCGGCGTTCACCATCCCGACCGACCAGCCCGAGGCCGACGGCACCTTCGCCTGGGACTCCACCACGCTCGTCGTGGTGGAGGCCCGGGCGGGGGGGACGACCGGCATGGGCTACACCTACGGCCCCCCGGCGGTCGTGTCCGTGATCGAGGACGCGCTGGCCGACGTGGTGCAGGGCGTGGACGCCCTCGAGGTCGGCCGTGCCTGGCACGCCATGCAGGCCCGGGTGCGCAACATCGGCCGGGACGGCGTCGCCGCGCTGGCGATCTCTGCCGTCGACACCGCACTGTGGGACCTCAAGGCGCGCCTGCTCGACGTACCGCTGCACCGGCTGCTGGGCGCCGTGCGCGACGAGGTGCCGATCTACGGCAGCGGCGGCTTCACGACGTATGACGAGCAGCGGCTGACCGAGCAGCTCGAGACCTGGCTCGCCGACGGCTGCCGGTGGGTGAAGATCAAGATCGCGGAGTCGTGGGGCACGCGCATGGACCGTGACGTCGCCCGGATCCGGCAGGTGCGCGACGTGGTCGGCGACGACGTCGGGGTGTTCGTCGACGCCAACGGCGGCTATTCGGCGAAGCAGGCGATCCGGCTGATCGCCCGGGTCTCCGACGTGGGGGTGACGTGGTTCGAGGAGCCGGTGACCTCCGACGACCTCGCGGGCCTGCGGCTCGTCCGCGAGCACGTCGGCGCCGACGTGGCCGCCGGGGAGTACGGCTTCGACCTGACCTACTTCCAACGCATGCTGGACGCCCATGCCGTGGACTGCATGCAGGCGGACGTCACCCGCAGCGGCGGCATCACCGGCTGGCAGCGGGCCGCCGCGGTGGCTGCCGCGCACAACATCGAGGTCAGTGCCCACTGCGGGCCGCACATCTCACTCGCTCCTTGCGCCGCGACGGCGAACTTCCGCCACATCGAGTGGTTCCACGACCACGTCCGGATCGAGTCGATGCTGTTCGACGGCGCCGTGGAGCCGGTCGACGGCGCCCTCCCCCTCCCCGACGCCCCCGGCAACGGCCTGGCGTTCAAGCGGCAGGACGCCGAGCAGTACCGCGTCCGTTGATGAAGCGCTCGCCTGTGCTGCGGATCCGGGCCACACTGTGGCTCGGATCCGCAGCACAACGGGTCGACGCTAGCTGAGCCACCCGCACTTCTGAGCCAGGGCGATCGCCTCGAGCTGCGAACTGACGCCGAGCTTGGTGAGGACGGCGCGGATCTGGGTGCGGATGGTCGCCACCGAGACGTGCCACTGCTCGGCCAACGTGCTGGCGCGCGTGCCCGCGGCGAGAGCCCTCAGCACCTCGGCCTCGCGCTCGCTGAGCCGGTCGAACGGCGCCCGCAGAGCACGCACCCGTCGGCCGGCCTCGACGATCCGGGTGCGTTCCTTCGCCGGCATCACGGTCTCGCCGTGAGCTGCCGCGAGGGCCGCGGCGACCAGGGCCTCGAAGGGTGCCTCCTTCGGTACGACGCCTTCCGCGCCTGCCTCCAAGGCGCGGCCCACCTGCTCGGGATCGATCGAGGCACTGACCACGAGCACTCGGGAGCCGGCGGCCACGAACGTCTCCACCAGCCGGGACCCGTCGCCCATCACCGGGCCGAGATCGAGGTCGAGCAGGACCAGCGTGGGCGGGTCAGCCAGGATCCGGCGTACCACCGTGTCGCGGTCGTCGAGGTCGGCCACCGTGCAGCTCACTCCCTCGAAGCCGAGCGCGACGGCCAGGCTCTGCGCGAGCAGGCGGTGATCGTCGATGACCACGGCGCGGACGTCGGGCCGCGGCTCGGGAACCTCCGAGGAGCCCAAGGGCGGGGTGCCTGTCATCGTCACGCCCGTGACGGCGAGGCGCTCACTCGGCTCTCCGCCAGTGCGGACCCGGCAGCGGACCGCTGCCGCGGAAGCGATCGGAGGACGGCCGGGTCCGTTTCGAGCGCCACCGGTGCAGCGGGCGCCGGAATCGTCTCCGCCTCCATCGGCAGGGTGAGCACGAAGCAGGCGCCCCGACCGTGCTGCTCGCGCAGCACGACGTCCCCGCCCTGGGCTCGCATCAGCGACCGAGCCCGGTACAGGCCCAGACCGCTGCCGGACCCCGCGGCGTGGGCACCGCGCTCGAAGACCAGGTCCCGACGCTCGGCGGGGATGCCCGGGCCGGCGTCGGCGATCGTGATCGCCACGCGCTCGCCGTGGGCACGGACGTTGACGATCACGGCGCTCCCGGGAGCGTGCCGCTCGGCGTTGACCAGGATGTTCTGCAGCGCGGTGGCGACGTCGAGCGATCTGCCGCACGCCTCCACCGCGCCGGCCAGCACGGCGATCCGGGCGCCTCGCGCGCGCTGGGCGGCGACGACCGACTGGACGAGCGCGACGACATCGAAGGTCTCCGTCGCCTGGGGTGTCGAGCCCGCCAGCAGGTGCTCGAGGTGCGTGATCTCCTCCAGCGCAGCACGCCGGAGGTCCCGCACACGCTCGTCGCCGAGCTGGGCGCCGAGCCGATCGATCGTCTGCAGCGCCGCCCGAAGCCCGGCGCACCCGTTGCGTGCGTCGTGGGCGACCTCGGCCCGCCAGCTCAGCTCCTGCGCGGCCACGGTCCGCGCGTCGGCCAGCGCCTCGGCGATCTCCTCGCGCCCGGTGCGTACCACCGCGTCGAGGTCGCGGAAGGAGAAGATCAGGGCGGATGACCCCACGCTCATGTAGAGCAGCGCTGCGAGCAGGGTCCATCGGTTCGCACTGCCCGCACCGGCGGCGATGAGCATCTCCGCGGCCGCCAAGGCGATCGCCGACGGCATCAGCCGCCGCCGGGTCGAGTCCCAGACACCGGGCCGGGCGGCCAGGACGCCCGTGGCCACCCAGGCGACCGCTCCGGCGCAGCCGATCAGCCAGCGTTGCCCCACCACGGCCGGCGTGGTCGCGACCACCGCACCCGCCGCGATCAGCGGCAGGGCGACAGCGAGCAGCGCGACCCTGGCGAGCCGGGCGGTGCCGATCGCGCGGGAGTCCCGACCAGCCGCGAGCCCCTTCAGGAGCACGCCCATGCACGCCAGCACACCGAGCCCGCGCACCAGCGGTACGACGTCGGCATCGGTCCCCACCGCTCTCGACAGCACCCCGGCCGGGATGGCGAGCGCGGCGAGCAGCACCACGCCGATCGTGACCAGCAACGCCTGCCTGGTCCTGACCAAACGCCACGACGACAGCCGCAGCACGGCCGCCGCGACGAAGAACGCGCAACTGAGTGCGAAGCTCGAACGGACGCTGACGTCGAGGATCGCGTCCTGCTGCTCGGCGGGATACGCAAGCCGCAGCCCCAGCACCACAAGACCCGAGAGAGCCCCCGTCGCGGCTCCCACCACGAGAACCGAACGGTCCACAGCCCACGACCTGTCGACCTCATCCACCCGACACACCCCCCAGTGCGGCAACCCGAGAAGTATGTGTCGCTCAACCATTCCTTGCGACGGGGACATGAGAAATCGGGGGTCGCCCGCTCGGGTCTGCTGTTGCGACACTTCACCCGACTTCGGGGCTTTTGCTGTGCTTTCGGACTCAGGAATGACGAGAGCGCGTCGGATGGATTGCACCGATTCCTCCCTTTTTCCTCACCGGCGCCGGGAACGGCGGACGATGCTTCTCGCCGGCCCTACCGGTCTAGTCCGCGCCAGCAACGAGCCGGCGGCGATCAACCCGACCGCAAGCAGCAGAGACCAGACGACGGGGCCGCCGGTGTTCGGCAGCAGTCCCGACATCGGTGAGGCGGAGGCGGCCTGCGGAGGGGCGGGGGCCGCCTGGGGTGCGCTCACGGCGTTCCCGCCGGCTGCCTGGGCTGTCCCTCCCGTGTTCGCCGTGGTGCCGTGAGGTGCGCTCACCGCGGCGCCGCCGCCGATCGGGATCGTCTGGCCGCTGACCCGCACCTGCAACTGCGTGACGTCGTGGACGCTGGCGTCCGCCGCACGCTGCGGGTCCACGGTGCTCGCACAGCCGGTCAGCGTGATCACGCCGGCGTTGATCGTGAGCGGTTCGGGCAGCGCTGCACCGGTGCACGGGTCCTTCGCCGAGTCCAGCGTCGACAGCAGCTCGGTCGCGGGCCGCGACGGGTCGCCGGCGCGGTTGCCGGAGAGGACGACCTCGACCGGCTGGCCGTCGCAATGAGCCGGGTCGAAGCCGGACAGCGCGACCTTCTCGATGCCCACCTCCGGACCGGACGGGTCCGTCACCGTGAAGTGCACCGCTACACCGCGCGAGCCGGCCACGCACCGGCCGGCGGAGGGCGCCGCCGAGGCGGTCTCACCGCCGGGCCCGCTCAACCCGACCATGAGCATCCCGACGACGATCAGGCCGCGCAGCACCACGGAGGCGGCGGTGCCGAGCGCACGGCCGCGCCGCTGCCGGTAACCCGTCGGCGCAGCGTCGTCGAACGCAGTCTTGTTCGGCCTCATGGCCAGCCTCCCGATCCACGGAGTCCCTCAGCGAGGACAGTCCTCCGCGCACGGATGGTCAACATCATCAAAAGTGATGATTTCGCCGTGCGCGCCAGCGCTGGACGGGTTTTCCCCAATTTTGGGGATGCCGCCGATCCGACCCAGGACGCATCGTTCGTGACGACCCGTAGAGCGCGGGTCGACGGACCGGGGAGCCGGACCATCTCAAGCGGCGCGGGGACCGCGTCCGGAGGGATCAACAATGAACCGAATCACCAAGCGACTGGCGCTGCCGGTCGTCGCCGCCGCCGTCCTCGGCACCAGCGGCTACGCCTTCATGGCCAGCAACAGCCAGCCGACATCGTTCGCGGGCCAGGGCCTGTCAACCGTCGCCGGATATAACGTGTCGAACATCCACTACGACCTCGTAACCGATATGGGCCACAACGGCGACCTCGCTACAAGCTCCATCCAGTACGTCGAATTCACGCTCGACCACCCCGCGAAGACGGTCGGAGCGAAGGTGAACGACACGAACTACAACCTTTGCTTCAACACGAACGGCGATGCGGTGAACTGGAAGTGCGAACCGCAGAACGCCGGTCACGGTACCTATACCAAGGACGCGAACTCGCTGGTCGTCCTCGCGGCCCAGTAATTCATAGGGTCAGGGGAAGGCTGGGTAATGACGGATGTGGGGGCGGTCGCCCCGTCGGCCGGTGGGGTCGGACGTTCCAGCGCCCGACTCCGCCGGATCGGCATCTCTGTTGCGACGCTCGCCGCCGCAGGAATGCTCTGGACGTTTCTCGTCCCCGTCGAGCTAGGCGGTTCCACGTCCTACGTCGTCACCGACGGAACCAGCATGCTCCCTCGATTTCACCGTGATGGCCTTGTCGTCACCCGCTCTGAGCCGACGTACCACGTCGGTGAAGTGGTTGCTTATCACAATCAACAGTTGCGAGAGGTGGTGATGCACCGGATCGTCGCAAGGGACGGCGACCGGTACGTCTTCCAGGGCGACAACAACGACTTTCGCGACAGCTACCACCCCACGAAGTCCGAGTTGGTCGGTAAGGAGTGGATCTACTGGCCGGGGGCCGGCACCTACCTGAAGGTCCTGCGCAGCCCGCTGACCTTCGCGATCGTCATCGCCGTCGTTGCGCTGATCAGCTTCCGACCCGAGTCGGAGTCCCGACGCCAGAGGAGGCGGCGCCATGCGCGCCACTAGGAAGCAGCGCCGGCGCTTGGCCGGCGGAGCCTTCATCGTCGTAGTCCTCGGCAGCGCCGGAGTCGCCTACCTGGCGTCCAACACCGTGCCGGTGACGTTTGCCGGGGTGACCACGGTGGCGATCACCCCGTCGCCGGTTCCGACACCGGCGGCGACCGCCATGTCGGCGGAGGACAAGAACGCGCAACTGAACCTGGCGCAGGAAATCGGGCATACGTACTACAAGTTCCAGCACGTTGCCGCCATGCTCACGAGCGACGGCGTGGGCGTCGCCGACCAACAGGTCACCTTCACCGCGGCGGGCGGCACGATCTGCAGGGCCACCACCGACGGGGACGGTACGGCTTCCTGCCCGAACGACACGAAGGTGGACACCTCGTCCTTCACGGCCGAGCCGACCACCTACACCGCCACCTTCGCCGGCAGCGATCACTACCAGGGCGTGACCGCCACCGGCAGCTTCACCACCGTCGGCAACGGCTAACCCGGCAGACAGCCCTCACCTGACAACCCGGCCGCCACCACATAGACCCGAGGCGTCGCATCGCGGCCCTCACGAGAATCGGAGCACACCAGGGCCGAGAACGACCGGCCCGCCTTCTCCCGGCTCGAGCTGATCTCGGGCCTGGCTGTCGTCGGCGTCCTCGCCCTTGTGCTCGGCGTCGTCGCTCTGGCGACGCCGACGACCAAGGCGACCACCACGTCGGTGCCCTACACGCAGTCGGGGGCGTTCACCTACCACGCCAGCGCCAGCGCCGGCTCGGCCTACGGGCCGAAGGGCCTCACCACCGGGCAGCCGATCATCACCCCCGCGGTGGGGCCGGTGACGGTCGCCTTCGCCTACACCCTCAAGGCCTCGAGCGCCGACGTTCGGGGCACCGGCTCGATGGTCGCCACCGTCGACCTCGGTCAAGGCCTGAAGAGGAGCTTCCCAGTCGCCGCCCGGAGCACCTTCTCCGGAACGTCGGCCACGCTCAGCGGCACGCTGCCGACCGCAGCGATCCAGCGCTACGTCAAGGCGGCGCCCGCGATCGCCCAGACCGGCGCCGGGACGACCGTCACGGTGACCCCGAAGCTGTCCGTCCGCGGGACGGTGGCGGGGCGTCCGCTGCACACCTCCTTCTCGCCGAACCTCTCCTTCACCGACAGCGGCGACACGCTCAGTCCGACGTCTGCCGGCGCACCCGGCTCCGACCCGACCGCCACGCCGCCGGACCAGCTCAAGCCAACCAAGACCGGCAAGATCAGATACGAGATCCAGCAGGCCAACCACGTGTCCCTGCTGATCGCCCACCCGGGGGTGACCGGGACCAGGATCGTCGGCTTCGCCCTGTTCGCGCTCTGCCTGCTGCTGTGCCTGTGGCTGGGCCGGCCCCTGCTGAAGACCGGTGACCCGGCGAACGAGGGCGCTCGGATCCGGACGCTGTACGGCTCCCAGATCGTCGAGGTCCGCGAGCTCTCGTCGGCCGGTGGTCCGATCGCCGACCTGGCGAGCATGGAGTCGCTGGCCGAGCTGGCGAAGCGGTATGAGTCGATGATCATGCACGTCGCGGACTCCTCCGGGGCCGGCGAGGCGTACCTGCTCTGGGACAACGGCATGACGTACCGCTACCGACCCGCCGCCGGCGCGCTCCCCCGGATCGGCGCGGGCGCGCCGGCAACGCGCCGCCACCCGACCGCAGCGAAGTCGGCGCACCAGGACGCCTAGCTCAGCGTCAGCGCCTCGTCCTAGGGGACGGAGAGGGTGAGGACGGCGTCGGTGACCGGCTCGTGGTCCTCGATGTCGGCCTCGAGACGGCGGAGCCGGTGCGCGACCGACGACTCCGGGTCGTCGCCGCGGAGGTCGACGGCCGCGACGATGAAGAACTGCATCGGGCCGACGTACTCGATGTGGAGATAGGTGACCCGGTCGATCTCCTCGTGCGACAGCAGCCGCTCCAGGATGTCGCGCCACAGCTGCTCGGGGACCGTCTGCCCCACCAGGAAGTCGTGGTTGCGGGCGATGAGCACCAGGGCCACCGCGCCGAGAAGAAGCCCGACACAGACGGACCCCCACGCGTCCCAGACCGCGTCGCCGGTCAGCTCGTGGAGGCCGATGCCGGCCCCGGCCAGCAGGATGCCGCCGAGCGCCGCGAAGTCCTCGAGGAAGACCGCGCGGAGGGTGGAGTCCGAGGTCCGCAGGATCAGCGCGAACGGGTTGATCCCAAACCGCTCCCCCATCCCGTGCGCCTGATGCAGGGCCTTGGTGAACGAGACCCCCTCGAGCACGAAGGCGACCGCGAGCACGATCCAGTCGATGAGGTAGTCCGGGGACTCCTCGCCGCCGCTGCCCAGCTGCTGCACGCCGTGCCACACCGAGACCACGGCGCCGGCGGTGAACAGGCCGACGGCGGCGAACATCGCCCAGACGTAGGTCTCCCGTCCGTGCCCCCGGGGGTGGGCGTCGTCTGCGGGCCGGCTGCCGCGGCGTTGGGCGAGCAGCAGGAAGATCTCGTTGCCGGTGTCGGCCCAGGAGTGGGCGGCCTCGGCGACCATCGACGCGGAGCCGGTGAGCCAGGCGGCGAACGTCTTGGCCAGGGCGATCAGGAAGTTCGCGGCAAGCGCGACGATGACCGTCACGATGGACTCGCCGTCGGCTCCGGTGCCGCTCTCCTCCGTGGATCCCTTCTCCTCGCTCGACATGCCTGCTGAGTGCCCAGGGAGGCGCCTCCGACACGGCGGTCACGCGGCGTTGCCGACGACAGGGTCGGGTACGCCGCCCCTATGCGTGCCCCGACCGCCCGGACCGTGCCGTGATCGCCACGAGCACATCCCCGCTTCATCGCACGCCCAGCGAGCGTGAGCAGTGGGCGGCCGACGTCCTCGACCGATTGAGCCCGGCGATGAGCGCTCTCGGCATCATCTTCGTGCTCGTCGTCCTCGGCCAGCAGCTGGCGCGCGCCGGGACGGCCGCCGCGACGGCGTTCGCCGTCCTCGGGTGGGCGCTGTGGGCGGTGTTCGTGGTCGAGTTCGTCGCCCGGATGGTGGTCGCCCCGGACACCGGCCGGTTCCTCAAGCACCACTGGTGGCAGCTGATCTTCCTCGTGCTTCCGTTCCTGCGGATCCTCCGGGTGGTGCGCGCCGCTCGTCTGCTGCGCGGCAGCAGCGTGCTGTCCTCGAGTCTGCGCGGGACCCGCTCGGCCCAGTCGGTGCTGCGGGGCCGGCTGGGGTGGCTGGGCAGCGTGGTGGTGATCACGATCCTCGGCGTCAGCCAGTTGCTGTACGCCTTCGCCGGCTACCCCACCTACGCCGAGGCTCTGCACGACGCGGCGCTGGGTGCGTTCATCGGCCAGACGCTGACCGCCCACGGCGGGTTCGCCCGCATCGTCGAGGTGGTCCTGGCCGCGTTCTCGGTGGTCGTGTTCGGGTCCTTCGCCGCCATCCTCGGCAGCTTCCTGACCGAGGCGCGGGCGCACGACCGGCATGCCGCGGCCGCCGTCCAGCGGCCGGAAGGCGCACCGCCTCCCCCGCCGCCGCTGGCCTAGGGTGCGATTCATGACTCCCCCACCCAACCCGCCGTTCCGCTACGAGACCGTGGATCTCTCCCCGGAGGAGATCGCGGTCGAGCGTGAGGTGTGGGGAAGCCTGGCTCAGGAGGTTCGCGAACTGGGCGAGGCCTGCGTGCGCAGCACCGTGGCCACCGACGTCGCCGAGGAGGTGCGCGCTGAGCTCGAGAAGCTCACTGCGCGGCTGCGGGAGAGCATGCTGCCCGGGTCCTTCGGGGTGAACATGACCCGCGGCGGAGCCGTCCGCGGCCACGGGAACGCGGTGGTGGGGCTGCGCAACCCGATCGCCGTACCGCTGCAGATCCAGCGCAGCGACGAGGGCCGCGCGTGGGCCGACTTCGAGTTGAACGCCCTCTACGAGGGGCCGCCGACGATGGTCCACGGCGGGGTGGCCGCACTCGTGCTCGACCAGATCTTCGGCGAGGCCGCAGCCGCGGGCGGTACGCCGGGCATGACCGGCACCCTCACCCTGCGGTACCGCAAGAACACTCCGCTCGGCCGGTGCTCCGCCGAGGCCTGGATCGACCACCGCGAGGGCGTGAAGACCTACGTGCACGGCGTGCTGCGCGACGCCGAAGGCACCGTGACCGTCGAGGGCGAGGGCATCTTCATCCTGCCCCGGTGGGCGCGCGAGGCGGCCGACGGGCAGCCGCCCGCGCGCTTCGAGTGACCGGACTCAGCCGCCGGCCAGGAGCAGACCGCACCAGGCGGCGAGGAGCCCCAGCGCCAGGCTGACCACCACGTTGACGACGGGCACCACCCAGTGCCGCTCCTCCAACAGCATCCGGGTCTGCAGCATCCACGTCGAGAAGGTCGTGTAGGCGCCCACGAAGCCGGTCCCGACGACCAGCGCCAAGTCGTGGGGCAGTCCGAGACCCGTGACGATGCCCAGGGCGAAAGCGCCGCTCACGTTCACCACGAGGATGCCCACCGGGAAGGCGCTCGTCGTACGACGGACCACGGAGGTGTCCACGGTGAACCGGGCCAGTGCACCGAGCCCGCCGAGCACCGCGATCCCGACCCAGGTCGCGATCCCGGCCCCAAGGCCGGTCACGGGATCTCGCGCCGTGCCAGCGCGGTCCCCGCGGTGACGAGGAGGAGCCCGCCGGCCACCGTGGCGGCGAGGTAGCCGAGGGCGAGGCCGTCGCAACCGATCCGGAAGAGGTGCACCAGCTCCACCTGGACGGTCGAGAACGTGCTCAGCCCCCCGCACAGGCCGGCGGCCCAGAACGGCCCGGCGAACGCTCCCCGGCGGTGCCGGTCCATGAGCCTGGTGCCGATCCAGCCCAGCAGGAACGCCGCCGCCATGTTGGCCACGAACGTGGGCCACGGCCACCCGCGGGAGCCGTGCGCGACGACCTGGCCGAGCAGGGCGCGCAACACCGCCCCCAGGGCGCCGCCGACGAAGATCGCGAGCAGTTCGCGGGGGTGGTGCCCCCTCACGGCCAGACGGGCGTGCGGCCACGCTCACGGGAGTCGGTGAGCCGCGCCTCCTCGGTGGCCCGCTCCTCGAGGTCCTCCCGCGTCGGCGAGGTGCTCGGGTCGGAGACGAACTCCTGCGTGCCGCCGGCGAGACGGTCCAGCGCCAGCCGGGCGAAGATCTGCTGCTCGGTGGCCGTGCGCTCGGAGCGGTCGTTGCCGAGGAAGGTCACGAACCAGTGCAGCAGCGCGGTCACCTGGTTCTTGAAGCCGGTGATGTAGAAGAGGTGGACCCCCAGCCACATCAGCCACGCGACGATGCCGGTGAGCCGCAGCTTGCCGACCAGGGCGACCGCGCGGAACCGCGAGATCGTCGCCATGCTGCCCTTGTCGAAGTAGTGGAACGGTCCCTGGGGGGCCTTGCCCCGCAGGCGATGGTCGATCTCCTTGGCGGCGTACTTCGCGCCCTGGATCGCGACCTGCGCGACGCCGGGGAGGTTGTCCAGGGCGATCATGTCGCCCACCACGAAGACCTCCGGGTGGCCGGGGAGGGTGAGGTCCGGGTTCACCCCGATGCGTCCCGCGCGGTCGAGCGAGGCGCCCGTCTGCTCCGCGAGCGTGCGGGTCAGGGAGCTCGCCTGGACGCCCGCCGCCCAGATCTTCGTCACGGCCTCGATGCGCCGCTTCTCGCCGTTCTTGTCCTGCACCCACAGGCCGCGCTCATCGAGGTCGGTCACCATCGCCCCGAGCTGCACCTCGACGCCGAGCTTCTCCAGCGCCCGCTGCGTCTTCGCGCCGAGCTTGGCCCCGAACGGCGGCAGCACCTGGCCGGCGGCGTCCAGGAGGATCACCCGCGCGCGGCGGGTGTTGATCGTGCGGAAGTCGTGCGGGAGGGTGTTGCGCGCCAGCTCGGCGATCTGGCCCGCCATCTCCACGCCGGTCGGACCCGCGCCCACGACCACGAAGGTGAGCAGGTGGTCGACGTTCTCCCCGCGGGCGGCGTTGACCTCGGCGAGCTCGAACGCTCCGAAGATGCGGCCGCGGAGCTCCAGGGCGTCGTCGATGCTCTTCATGCCGGGGGCGTAGACCGAGAAGTGGTCGTTGCCGAAGTAGGACTGGCTCGCTCCGGCCGCCACGATCAGCGAGTCGTAGGGCGTGATCGTCTCTCGCCCGAGGACGTTGTGCGTGACCGTCCGGCTCTCCAGGTCGATCCCGGTGACGTCGCCGAGCAGGACGGTGGCGTTCTTCTGCTTGGCGAGCACCTCCCGCGTCGGCGGGGCGATCTCGCCCTCGGAGAGGATGCCGGTGGCGACCTGGTAGAGCAGCGGCTGGAAGAGGTGGTGGGTGGTCTTGCCGATCACCGTCACGTCCACGTCGGCATCGCGCAGCGCCTTGGTCCCGAACAGGCCGCCGAAGCCCGAGCCCACCACCACCACCCGGTGCCGGCCCTGACCGGTGCCACTGACCTCCGTCCGGACCGAGCCGGGGTCGTCGCCTGCGCCGTCGCGTGGGGTCACCTCTGCCATGCCTTCCATTGTTGCGGGGGTACCCGAAGGGTCGCTACCCGGTCTTGGGTGCCCCGTCGAGCCCGGCACGATGTGTGTCGTGACACAGCACTTCGACCTGGCCGTGCTCGGAGCGGGCTCCGGCAACATGGTGCTCGACCGGCGCTTCGCCGACCGCTCCGTCGCGCTCGTCGAACCGGGCCGGTTCGGAGGGACGTGCCTCAACGTGGGCTGCATCCCGACCAAGATGTTCGTCCACCCGGCCGACGTGGCCCGCGACGCCCGGCACGCCGAGGCTCTCGGCGTGCGGGCCGTCGTCGAGGAGGTCGACTGGGCCGGCGTGCGCGATCGGATCTTCGGCAGGATCGACCCGCTCGGACCGGCCGAGCACGACCGGCGGGCGGCGCAGCCGAACACCACCGTGTTCGACGCGGCAGCGCGCTTCGTCGGGGACCGCGCCCTGGAGCTCACCGCCACCGACGGCACGGCGGTCGGCACGATCACCGCGGACCGGGTCGTGATCGCCGTGGGCAGCCGCGCCGTCACGCCGCCCATCCCGGGCCTCGCCCACACGCCGCACCACACCAGCGACACGGTGATGCGGCTGCCCGAGCTGCCGCGGCGGGTCGTCATCGTCGGCGGCGGCTTCGTGGCCGCCGAGTTCGCGCACGTGTTCTCCGGCTACGGCTCCCACGTGGTGCAGCTCCACCGCGGACCTCGCCTCCTGGGCAAGGAGGATCGGGACGTCGCCGCGGCGTTCACGGACCGGGCCGCTCGGCAGTGGGACCTGCGAGTCGACACCTCGGTGGTGAGCGCCGAACCGTGCGAGGACGGTGCCGCCGTCACGCTGGCCGACGGGTCCATGCTGGAGGCAGACTGCCTGCTGCTGGCCACGGGGCGTGTCTCCAACGGCGACCTGCTCGACCTCGCCACCGGCGGGGTCGCCGCCGACGCCGCGCACGTCGTCAGCGTCGACGCCTACCAACGCACGACCGCCCCCGGGGTGTGGGCGCTGGGGGACGTCGCGAACCACCACCAACTCAAGCACGTGGCCAACCGCGAGGCCCGGACGGTCCGGCACAACCTCCTGCACCCCGAGGACATGGTCGCCACCGACCGCCGTTTCGTGCCCTCGGCGGTGTTCACCTCACCGCAGGTGGCCTCCGTGGGCCTCACCGAGCAGGCGGCCGAGGCAGCAGGTACGCCGTACGTCACGGCCACGCACTCCTACGCCGACGTCGCGTACGGCTGGGCCACCGAGGCCGAGCCGATCAGCCGCGGCGGCGGCTTCGTGAAGCTGCTCGCGGACCCGGCCACGGGTCTGCTTCTCGGCGCGCACATCATCGGCCCCGAGGCCAGCCTGCTGCTGCAGCCGCTGGTGCAGGCGATGGTGTTCGGCCAGCCGGCGCACGCCGTGGCGCGGGCCCCGTACTGGATCCACCCGGCCCTCAGCGAGGTCGTCGAGAACGCTCTCTTGGATCTCGGCCTGGGCCGCGGGGCGTGATGGCCGGCGACGCTCCGCGCCGCTCGATGCAGAAATACGGCCCGTCCAGGACTGGATGCGCTACGAATGGGGAAGTATCGGGGTGCTCAGCTGGCCCGAACACCGTGCGGAAGCGTGGACGACGTTGCCCCTGACCCGGAGGTCGCTCGCCTTGGCGGCCGAGCCTGCCTCGGTGCCGTTGGCGCGCGCGTGGGTGACCGACGTCTTCACCGAGATCGGCCGCGGCGAGCTCGTGCCGGCAGCCCAGCTGGGTGTCTCGGAGCTGGTGACGAACGCGATCCTGCATGCACGCCCACCGCTCACCGTGTCGGTGCGCGGCACCGTCGAACACCCGCGCGTCGAGGTCGTGGACCACGCCCCAGGGCCGATCCGACCCCGCGACCTGGCCCTCATCGATGCCGACGAGACGAGCACGTTCGGCCGCGGGCTGGCGATGGTGGCGTTGAACGCCACCCAGTGGGGCTCGGAGACCCTGCCCGACCAGATGGGCAAGCGGGTCTGGTTCGAGCCGAGCGCCGAGATGAACGACCAGCTCGATCTCGAGGCCGCATTCGCGGACCTGGAGCAGGAGACGGGCGAGGAGGCGGCCGTGCCTCCCGCCGACTCGCTGCGCGTCGTGCTGCTCGGGTTGCCCGTGCCGCTGCTGGTGCAGCTGCGCCGCTACCACTTCGAGCTGCGTCGTGAACTCCGATTGCTCGCGCTCGCCGACCACGAGCGCTATCCGCTCGCGGTGCGGATCACGGAGCTGTTCATGAGGGCCGACGCCCAGATGCGGGCCTCCAGCGGCTTCAGCGGACTCGACGACGCCGTGGAGCGCGGCCTGGACAAGGTCGACGTCGAGCTCGCCGTACCCGCCGACGGACCGGAGGTCGTGTCCCAGTTGGCCGGCCTCCTGGAGCGGACCTACGAGGTCTTCGCCGACGAGTACCTGCTCGCCATGGCGCCACCGCCGGAGCTGCGCGCGCTGCAGGGGTGGTATTTCGGGCAGGTCATCGCCCAGGGCGCCGGCGCCGAGCCCGAGCCGTGGTCCGCGGACCGCGTCGACGCCTCGACGTCGGTCTGCTGACCAATCGGGCCGGACATGGCAGGAGGGCGCCCGGTTGTTCACCGGACGCCCTCGCATGCTGGCGAGCCTTGATAGAGAGTTCTCAAACCCCTCCACGGCCCTGAAATCGCTGATCTCGCCGCCGAGGTTTCGCCGCGCAGGCGTTGACCACCGGTTTTGCTGCTCGGCTTCAGCCTCGGTTTGATGGCCAGCAGTTGTGCTGAAATCTTGACACGTACCTGACGCAGACCCATCGAGCGCTGGGTTCGGCTTGACATCGATGGGCATGCATATAGAGCTCCGAACCCAAATGTGTCCGCACGTCAGAAGGACCCGGATTGTTCGAGCCCGAGACAGCGGCAGAGCGTTGCCGCCAGCTCGACACCGTCCCCAGGAAGGAATGAGCGCACCCCGACGGCATCGGTCACAAGGACAGGAATTTGCGGTCTTGCCAAGTCCGTTACGAGGATGGTCACCGGCGGGTTGTCGGCCTGCTTCCGCACCACCTGCAGGAGGGTGATGACACTCCACCTGTTCGCGGCGGTCAGTTCCACGACGACCAGATCTGGGCCGAGATTCCTGTTTGCGCGTAGAAGCTCTTGAGCCTGGCGCGCGTCCTCCACGATGACGTGCTTCACCGGTTCGCGCGCGGCAAGCGCTGCCTCCACATGCGAGCGATCCTCACCCGCAAGCCCAACCACGAGGACGCGAGAGCGCACGCGGCTCAACCCTTGAGCAGATCGCCAGCGCCGGGCGCAACCGGATCGAGCCCGAGCTCGGTGAGAATCTTCCAGGACGTGGCCACAGAAGCTGACAGTACCGGGATCTCGAACTGATCCTGCACCTGCTGAAGAACCGGGAGCGAGGGCATCTGAACGCATGCCGAGAGCAGGAGAGCGTCCGCGCCGGAGGTGTTCACCGTTCGGGCCAACTCTGGCAATTGACCCGGATTGAGCCTGCCCACCTCGAGGTTGTCCGGCACTTCCAGACTTAGCGAGTCGACGACCTCGTAGCCCTCATGCCCGATGTAGTCGCACACCGTTGCCGTCAAGGCCTTCATGTACGGCGTGATGACCGCGACCCGCTGCACACCCAGATGACCCAGTGCGTCGACGACCGCACCCGCCGATGCCACTACCGGCACATCTCGCCCGGTCGCGTCCGAAGCGATGCGGCCCAATTCACTCTCGGACTTGCGATGATGCCCGTGACCTTGAGACATCGTCGCCACGAGACATGCATAGGCAAGGACATCGACGTCCGCATCCGCCAGAGCCGCGGCCGCATCACCGGCATTTCGATCCATCGCGGTTAGCTCGGCCTGGGTGACCTGCTTCATCCGGACCCGCGCTGAGTGGAAGGTGAAGGCGTTGCCGGTGATCGCCTCGTGTGCCCGCAAGATGGCGGGAACCTCCGTCTCCATCGTCGTGTTGGAGCTGGGGACGATGAGACCCACGCGACGCGCGGTGCCACCGGTCGGACGGGCAGTCATGGTATTCCTCTCTCGTTCGGTCCTAGTCGGACGCGAGGTAGTGAAGGTTGGTGGTTCTCAGTTCGGACGGGAATCCGTCCGGAACGCCGTTCCGCCACGACAGCTGCAGCGGAAGCCTCGGGGAGTCGCCGTCGAGACCTGCCACGTCGATCCCGATCCCGCGCAGCGAGATGTGCAGCGCGTCGAAGGCGTAGTCGGGCTCGACCTCGAGAACGAGCCCCAGGGCGGCATCGAAGAGGTGGAACTCGAGCACATGGCGGGCCACCTCGCCTTGGCGCGACTCGATCGCGTCGAGGAAGATCCGGTCCAGTGCCACGAACTCGCCGATCGCGGGGGGGCGCGAGAAGTAGAGGCGCTGCTGGCGGTAGATCCGCGTATGCAGTCGTCCGATCAGATCCCGGGCGTAGCCGGGGTAATGGTTCAACAGCACTTGGTGGTAGCGCTGATGAGCGTCCTGGAATGCGCGTGTGGAGATGCCCGGCTGCTCCATTTCGACGAGTGCCTCACGCATCAGGGTGACAGCCTCGTCAGTGGGCACGGTCTCCGCGATCGCCGCGATGGTGGCGGGCTCGACGAGAACGCGCAGCGCGTAGGCCTCATCGACATCACTGAGCGAGACGGGAGCGACGACCATGCCGCGGTTCGCACGGCTAACGAGGAATCCCTCCGTCGCGAGACGCTGCATGGCCTCACGGAGTGGGGTTCGCGAGACTTCGAGCTCCTCGGCGAGATGCTGCTGGGAGATCCTGATGCCTGGAGGAATCTCCCCGGAGACGATCCGCTCACGCAAGGTCTCGACCAGGTTGTCGACGACATTCCCGAGACGTCGTGTCGCCGTCGTCTCGTTCTGGGTGTCGAGGTCAGAAATCCGCGCCATGTCGTCCCACTCCTTCAGCTCAGGCAGATCGAATGCGGCTCGCGCACATAGGCATCGTTCCGTACCTGCTGAAGGACCGGGAGGCTGGCTCGTGCTGTGTCGACGGCTCCGGGGTCGATCTCGATGATCGCCACGCCATGACTCGTCTCGCCCAGGTCGGCGATCACCTCGCCCCAGGGGCTGACCGCGAGGGCGTGTCCGTAGGTGGCGAAGGCATCGCCTGTTCGGTCGGCACCGTGGATCGTTGCCGAGGCGATCACATAGCAACCGTTCTCGATAGCACGTGCACGCAGCAGCGTCTCCCAGTGAGCGCGACCTGTGATCTCGGTGAAGGCAGACGGAACGAGGAGCACGTCCGCGCCTGCGAGTGCCAACCGTCGATAGAGCTCGGGGAATCTGACGTCGTAGCAGATCGTGAGGCCGTAGGTGATATCGCCGGCACGAAGCAGCGTCGGGGTGGAGCCGGAGTGCTCACGCGAACTCGCCTCGAACGAGGCGCCGTCGATACGGGCATCGAAGAGATGGATCTTGTCGTAGCGACCCGCAATGCCGCCGTCGCGACCGATGACCAGAGCGGAGTTGTAGACCCCCTGCGCGGTGGAGTTCTTCATGCCCCCGAGCACGACGACGATGTCCTCGGCCGCAGCGGCCGCAGCGAGCTCGCGGATCGCCGGACCGTCCTCGTCGAAGGCCGCCGCACGCATCTGGTCCCCTGTTCCAAGCATCAGACCGTTCTCCGGAAGGAGAACCAGCTCGGCGCCACCGGCGGATGCTTGTCGAATAGCCTCGACCGCTGCGGCACGGTTGGCCGCGAGG
>JBQCCW010000276.1:0-4571 GCA_051961835.1 Marmoricola sp.
CCCCCCCCCCCGGCGGGGGGGCCCCCGGCGCCGGGCGCCGGCCCCCCCCCCGCGCCGCCGCCCCCGCCGGGGGGCGGCCCCCCCCCGCGACTCCACCTCGTCGGCCGTCCAGGTCCGGCCGTCGGCGGCGACGACGAGCAGCCGCACCGCGATCTGGTCCTCGCCCGCGGAGAGGTCGGCCACCACCCGCACGGGCTCGTCGAGCACTTCGACCTGCGCGACCGTCGGCGCCGGCTCGAGCACGACGCCGGCGTCGCGCAGCCGGCGCAGCAGCGGCCACAGGGCGGGGCCGGAGGACGCGAGGTTCGGCAGGCTGCCGTACGTGCCGCCGAGGCTGGTCGCCAGGACGGCGAGCGCCTCGACCTGCGCCGGATCGTGCTCGTCGCGGTAGCGCAGGCCCGGGATGGCCGACCAGTCCACGCCGGTCTTGATCCAGGCGCCGAGCTTGCCGCGCTGGAGGGGGCGGATCCGCAGCGTGCGGAGCCGGCGCGCCTGCCACCTTCCCTCCGAGATCGCGAGGTCGACCTGCAACGCCAAGGGCGTCCGCTCGACGCGTCCGGCGGCCGCTGCGGCCCGGCTGCCCTCCAAGGCGTCCAGGGCCGCATCCAGGTCTCGAGACCACAGCGTGCGTCCGGCCGGACTGGAGCCCTGGGTGCTCAACAGCACCGCGGCCCCGTGCTTGCACGACAGCGCCACCGGGCAGCTGCACACGGCCCAGACCTCGACACCACGCCAGGCCTGGGAGACCCGGACGGACACGTCGTACGGCAGCGGGCGGGAACCCTGCACGCGACCGGTGACGACCATGCCGTCGGCCGCGGGGGTCACCTCGTGCTCGCGCACCCGTCCCTCGTCGAGGTAGGCGCGACCCCGCCGCACGGTCTCCCGACCGAAGTGGCGGTCCAGCACGGCGCTGGGAACCTCGATCACGCCGCACCCCCTCTGCCGGCCGCGAGCGTAGCCCGCAGCGCCGACAGGCCGGCTACGGCCCGGCCGGGTGGGTCAGGACGCGAGCGGCGCGGGGGCCGGCTCCGTCGCGGGCACGGCGGCGCCCGACGCCGCATCCTCGGTGACCAGCGGGGTCACCGGCGCCACGTCGTTCGGGACCTCGCCGTTCGAGACCGCGTCGTTCGGCGCCGGGCGGGTGCGCGGCGGGTGGTCGGCGTCGGCGGTGCGCACGCACATCCAGATGCCGCCGCCGATGACGACGATGACCATCGCGATCCCGAGAGCCAGCACGATGAAGGCGGTGAGCGGATCGGTCATGGGGGTTCCTCCCTCTACGGCGTGCCCAGGTGGGTCACGCACAGGTCCGGTGCGACGAAGGGCTCGAGCGACGCGACGGCGACGCCGCCGCCCATCGCCTCGGCGGCGCCCTGCATCAAGCCGAGGTGCACCGGGCAGACGACGTCGGTGCGGGGCCCGGCGAGCTCGAGGAACGGGCAGTGGCGTAGGCCGATCTGCGCACCGTCGTCCGTCCTACGGCGCTCCGGAGCGAACCCGAGGGTGTCCAGCAGGTGCACGAGGCGGTCGGTGGTGTCCCCGCCGGCCGGCACCTCTCCGGCGAGGCGCCGGCCCCAGTCGCGGCCGGACTCGACGGCCCGCCGAGACGCCTGCGGGTCGCTCGCGATGGCCGAGAGCAGCACGCCCGCGAGCAACTCGTAGTTCCGGGGCCCGGCGGGGTCCATCGCCCGGCGCGCACGGAACAGCAAGGGCGGACGTCCGGGGCCGGAGGAGGCGGGCGTCACCTTCTCGATGCGGCCGGCGCGGTGCAACGCCTCGAGGTGGAACCGGGCGGTGTTGGCATGGACGCCCAACGGGTCGGCGACCTCGAGGATGCTGCGCGGCTCCGGGGACTCCCGGAGCAGCGCCAGCACCTGCTCACGGCGGCCGGAAGTCCTCATGTGGTCAATTTACACAAGAAGTGATTGTATTTACAACATGACCGCATCGCCGCTTCCCCCGACTCCCGCTGGCACCGTGCGCGAGGCTCTCGAGCGCGAGCACCGCGCCATCGACGGCGGCATCGACGACTTCGCCGCCCATCCGTCGGTGCCCGAGAGCCGCACTCGCCTCGGCGAAGCGCTCACCGCGTTGCGCCGTCACATCTGGCTGGAGGAGGAGTTCCTCTTCCCCCCGCTGCGTGCGGCCGGCCTGATGGCCCCGGTGTTCGTGATGCTTTCGGAGCATCGCCAGCTCTGGGCCACCATGGAGAGGCTGGAACAGCAGGTCGCCGAGGGGCGGCCCTCGCCGGAGCTGCGCGACATCGCCACCACCCTGCTGGCGCAGTTGGACCGGCACAACTCCAAGGAGGAGCCGATCCTCTACTCCCAGGCCGACGTGGTGCTCTCCGAGGAGGCCCGGGCCGAGCTCGAGGACTTCATCGCCCACGAGGAGCTCCCTCCGGGGTGGACCTGCTCGTCCTGAGCGCGCACGCCTCGGCGCCTGCTGCGGGCAGACTGGCGCCGTGTCCCCGACGTCCCCGGCATCCCCGGCATCCCCTCGACCCGCTCTCGTGGTCGGCGCCGTCCTCGTCGACCGTCGTACCCGGCCCTACCGGATCCTCGCCGCCCGCCGGCTCTCACCGGTGGAGCTGGCGGGGCGCTGGGAGTTTCCCGGCGGCAAGGTCGAAGCCGGGGAGACGCCGCAGCACGCGCTGGCGCGGGAACTCCACGAGGAGCTGAGCATCGCCGCGACGATCGGCACCGAGATCGCCCACCCCGACGGAGCCTGGCCGATCTCGGAGCGTCACGAGCTGCGCCTGTTCCTCGCCGAGATCGACGGACCGCCGCCCGTCGCGGGGAACGACCACGACGCCCTGCGGTGGCTCGAGGACGACCAGCTCGACAGCCTCGACTGGGTGCCCGCCGACGCCGCCGCTCTGGGCGCCGTGCGGACCGCCGTACGACGGGCCGCCTGGTGAGATCGCCTCCGCGGCCGGGGCCGGCCTGCTGAGCCTCGGCGATGGCCTCCGCGCGTCCGGAGGCATGGAGCTTGGCGTCGATGGCAGAGACCGTGTTGCGCACGGTCTTCGCCAGACACGAACAGCTCCGCGGCGATCGCGTCGTTCGTGCGGCCCGCGGCGAGCAGCTCGAGCACCGCACGCTCGCGGTCGCCGAGCTGCGGGAACGGTTGGTCCTGGGCCCGCGGCGGGGTGTCCACGCGACCGAAGAAGCCGGGGATGCGGGCGGCGACGCCGCCGGTGCTCCCGACGAGCGAGCTCTCGTAGAGGGCGTTCACGGCGCTGGTCGTGACGATGGTGGCGCTACCCGCGAGGCCAGCGCCGACGTCGGACCGGACCGGGTTGTGCGAGGCGATGGTGGTCATCAGATCTCCGTGTTCGAGGCGTTGCGATGGCACGGACTCGGCGGGGCCCGGCATCCCCCGGGGAGGGACAACCGGGCACGGAATGTCCGTGCCGGGGACACTGGGCGCGTGACATCCCCCTCGGGCAGCGCGCTGCCGTGGCCCCTGCCCGAGCGCCTGGACCTCCGCGACCACCTGCTCGCGGCCTACGGCACCGACCGCGGCTACCACGACGTGCGGCACCTGTCCGAGGTGCTCGCCCGGGTCGTGGAGCTCGGGTACGGCGACGACCCGGCGGTGCTCCTCGCGGCCTGGTTCCACGACGCGGTGTACGACGGCGCTGCCGACGACGAGGAACGGTCGGCCCGGTGGGCCGAGGAGGCGCTGGCCGACGACGACACGGTCGACGGCGCCGAGGTCGCCCGCCTGGTGCGCCTGACGGCGACCCATGGTCCCGCCTCCGACGACGTCCGGGCGCAGGTGCTCTGCGACGCCGACCTGGCGATCCTCGGGGCCGATGCGGCCCGCTACGCCGAGTACGTCGCCGACGTGCGCCGCGACTTCGCCCACCTCGACGACGCCACGTTCACGACCGGCCGGATCGCCGTGCTCGCCGACCTGCTCGCCCGCCCTCGGCTCTTCGGGACCGAGCAGGGACGTCGGCGCTGGGAGGACGCGGCCCGGCGGAACCTGCGCGAGGAGCTGTCGGCGCTGAGGTGAGTCTCAGCGCTGCTTTCGCCGTCGCAGCCCCGCCGCGCTCAACCGTCGCACCAGGTCGCGACTGCGCACGGGGACGGCACCGGCCGCCACCGCGGCTGCGTAGTGCTCCTCCGGCACGTCGTAGTGGTCGCGGTCGAATCCCCTCGAGGGCACACCCAGACGGCTCGCGAACGCATGCAGCTCGTCGAAGGAGGTGTCGGAGGCGAGGTGGGACCACAGCCGGCCCCGCCAGGGCACCGAGGGCGGATCGATGAGGATCACCGGCGCCACCTCGTCGCTCCCCCGCGCGCGCCGACCGTCCGCATGCGTTCGAGGATCGCACGCCCTCCCACCGGTCTACTCCGGGACCGTCCCGGTTTTCCCGGCGGAGTCGCTCTGAGCGGCACGCGACCCCTAACGTCGTGAGAGATCGATGCGCAGTGGATCGCCGGATGTCGGACCCCCTTCCCTCCCCCCACCCCAGGGCCGCCACCGACGGGGGCGGCGCACCGGCCCCGCCCGCGCCGCGGCCGGGGGGCCCGCCCCCGGCGGCTGCGGCGCACGCG
>JBQCCW010000277.1:0-2997 GCA_051961835.1 Marmoricola sp.
GAGGAGCTCGCCACGGCCGCAGGCGGGCGGGACCTCGACCTCGTCGTCGATCTTCAGCCCGGGCAGGACGTCGCTCCTTGGCTGGGTCAGGGAGCGTCCTGGGTGCTCACCCGCGTCGGCCCGTACGACCTCGACGTCGACGAGGTGCGCGGGGTGATCGAGGCCGGGCCCTGATCTCGGCACGACCGGTGCCTTCGCAGTGAGTGTCGGTGGGCCCGTCTAGCCTGAACGTATGTTCGAGCCGCTCGGGAACGCCGCCACGCTGCAGGCCGCAGCCGCGGACCCGAGCGCGCTCACCGAGGCCGAGCTGATCGACCTGATCCGCACCGGGGAGGAGGTCAAGGCCGCCGCCGCAGCCCAGGCCGCCGCCACCCACCGCCTGGCCACGCTGCGCCGCCACCGCGAGGACGCCGCGAAGATCCTCACCCGCCGCCGCGGCATCGGCCTCGGCGCCGAGATCGGGCTGGCCCGGCGGGAGTCACCGGTCCGCGGCAACCAAGCCCTCGGCCCGGCCACCGCGCTGGCCGAGATGCCCCACACCTACCGCGCCCTGGCCACCGGGCGACTCAGCGAGTGGCGCGCCACCCTCCTGGCCCGGGAGACCGCCTACCTCACCCGCAAGGGCCGCCAGCAGGTCGACGCGACGATCGCCGCCGACACCGACCGGATCGAGGGCTGGGGCGACCGGCGCCTGATCGCCGAGGCACAGAAGCTCGCCTACGCCCTCGAACCCGAAGCGGTCGTCGCCCGCGCCCGCCGCGCCGAGCGCGACCCGTCACGTCTCGCTGCGTCCGGCGCCCGATGTGATGGCCCGGCTCTCCGCGCTCCTCCCCGTCGCCCAAGGCGTCGCCTGCTACGCCGCGCTGAAGGTCGCGGCCGACACCGCCAAGGCGACCGGGGATGAGCGGTCGCGGGGCGCCATCATGGCTGACACGTTGGTCGAGCGCCTGACCGGTCGAGCTGCGGCCGAGGGGCCGGACCTCAGCGTGAACCTGACGATCACCGACCGCACCCTGTTCGCCGCCGACGCCGAACCCGCCCACCTCGAGGGCTACGGCACCGTCCCCGCCCAGTGGGCCCGCGACCTCGTCCGCAACGCCACCACCAACGTCGTCGAGCGAGGCGTCGCGCTCTGGTTCCGCACCCTCTACACCCACCCCGTCACCGGCGCACTACTCGCCATGAGCTCCCGCCGCCGCTACGCACCTGGTGGCCTCGCCGCGTTCATCGCCACCCGCGACCGAATCTGCCGCACCCCCTACTGCGACGCCCCCATCCGCCACACCGACCACGTCATCGACGCCGTGCGCAACGGCCCGACCTCGGCCGAGAACACCCAGGGACTGTGCGAGGCGTGCAACCACACCAAACAAGCACCCGGCTGGACAGCGAGATCCTCACCCGCCCTGCGACACCTCGTCGTCACCCGCACCCCCACCGGCCACGTCTACCGCTCCACCGCCCCACCCGGCGTAGGCCACGAGACCAGCGACGGCGAGACGTACCAGACACCCGGCCTCCGCCTGGAGTACGAACCTCTCAGAGCCGCTCGATGATCGTCACGTTCGCCTGACCGCCGCCCTCGCACATCGTCTGCAGGCCGAAGCGCCCGCCGGTGCGCTCCAGCTCGTGGAGCAGCGTCGTCATGAGCCGCGCGCCGGTGGCGCCGATCGGGTGGCCCAGCGCGATGCCGCCTCCGTTGACGTTCACCTTGTCGTGCGGCACGTCGAGCTCACGCATCCAGGCGAGCACCACCGAGGCGAACGCCTCGTTGCACTCGAAGAGGTCGATGTCGTCGACGCTCATGCGCGCCTTCGCCAAGGCGTGCTGCGTCGCGCGAATGGGGCCGGTGAGCATCCAGATGGGGTCGTCGCCTCGCACGCTCAGGTGGTGGATGCGGGCCCGAGGCGTGAGGCCGTGGTCGCGTACGGCGTCCTCGCCGGCGACCAGCAGCGCCGCCGCTCCGTCGCAGATCTGCGACGCCACGCCCGCGGTGATCCGACCGCCCGGCTCCAACGGCTCGAGCGCGGCCATCAACTCCAGCGACGTCTCGCGCGGGCACTGGTCGGTGTCGACGACGGTGCCGTCGGGCAGGGTCACCGGCACGATCTCCCGGTCGAACCGGCCCTCGGCGATGGCGCGGTGGGCGCGCTCGTGGGAGGCCAGCGCGAACTCCTCCATCTCCTCGCGCGAGATGTTCCACTTCTCCGCGATCATCTGGGCCGACCGGAACTGGCTGACCTCGACGTCGCCGTACCGCTTGACCCATCCGGGCGACTCGGCGAAGGGAGTGCTGAACCCGTACTGCCGGCCGACGAGCATCGCGGCCGAGATAGGGACCGCCGACATGTTCTGCAGTCCGCCCGCCACGACCAGGTCCTGCGTCCCGGACATGACGCCCTGCGCGGCGAAGTGGACGGCCTGCTGGGAGGAGCCGCACTGCCGGTCGATCGTGACGCCCGGGACGTGGTCGGGAAGACCCGCGACGAGCCAGGCGGTCCGGGCGACGTCGCCGGCCTGGGAGCCGATCGTGTCGCAGCAGCCCATCACCACGTCGTCCACGGCGCCGGGGTCGATACCGGTGCGGTCGACGAGCGCGGAGATCACATGGGCGCCGAGGTCCGCGGAGTGGACGCCGGCCAGCGCGCCGTTGCGCTTGCCGACCGCGGTCCGGACGGCGTCGACGAGGTAGGCCTGGCGCACGGGTGCAGTCATCGGGCGATTCCCTTCAAGATGATCGTGAGGTACTGATCGGCGACCTGGTCGGCCGTGAGCGAGCCGCCGGGGCGGTACCAGCTCACCGCCACCCAGACCGTGTCGCGCAGGAAGCGGAAGACCAGCTCGACGTCGAGGTCGGGTCGCAGCTGGCCGGCGTTCACGGCGTCGCGCAGCAACCCCGTCCACAGATCCCGGAAGCGACGGTTGCGCTCGTTGAGGTAGCCGAAGCGCTCCTGCGTGGCGAGGTGGGCGGCGTCGTTCTGGAAGATCGCGACCTCG
>JBQCCW010000278.1:0-6340 GCA_051961835.1 Marmoricola sp.
GGAACTCCTGGGGGCGGACGCCGAGGCGCATCAATGGAAGATGACGTTGAGGATGATCACGAGCACCAGGGAGACGCCCGCGAGCTTCGTCGGCGAGTGCCACCAGGAAGCGCCGCCGGTGTCGAGCAGGTCGTCCTTGGGTGTCAACGAGTAGACGAGACCGCGCAGCTTCGACTCCTCCTTCGGGCGGGTGAACATCGTGACGACGACGCTGAGCACGATGTCGACCACGAAGGCGGCGCCGGCTGCGACGAAGCTCGCGCCCTGGCCCTGCAGCCGGTCGAACCATCCGACGCCGATGCTCAACGTGCCGAGGCCGTCGTGGCTGAGCACGGCCACCACGACCGCCGCGACCGTGCCGAAGACGAGCCCGACCCAGGCGGCCGCGGGGGTCATCCGCTTCCAGAACATGCCGAGGATGAAGGTGGCGAACAGGGGCGCGTTGAAGAAGCCGAACAGCGTCTGCAGGTAGCCCATGATGTTGCTGAACTGCCGGGCGAGGATCGTCGTGACGATCGCCAGCAGGGTGGCAGCGACCGTCGCCCAGCGCCCGAAGACCACGTAGTAGTGGTCCTCCTTGTCCTTCTGGACGTAGGTCTGCCAGATGTCGTAGCTCATCACCGTGTTGAACGCGGAGATGTTGGCCGCCATCCCTGCCATGAACGCGGCGAGGAGGCCCGCGATGGCGACGCCGAGGAGCCCGTTGGGCAGCAGGTCGCGCATCAGCAGCAGGAGGGCGTCGTTGTACTGCAGCCCGCCGCCCTTGCCGCCGTTGTCCTTGAACTGCTTCAGGGCGGGCACGATCACCGCGGCGATCATCCCCGGCACGATGATGATGAACGGGATGAACATCTTCGGGAACGAGCCGATGATCGGAGCGCGCCGCGCGCTGTTCATGTCCTTGCTCGCCATCGCGCGCTGCACCTCGACGAAGTTCGTCGTCCAGTAGCCGAAGGAGAGGACGAAGCCGAGCCCGAGCACGATCCCGATCACCGACCAGGCGCTGGAGCTGAACTGGGTGAGCGCGGTGCCCGGCCACGAGGAGAGCTGGCCCTGGGTGCCGGCCGCTGCCATCTTGTCCTTCAAGCCGCCCCAGCCACCGGCCTTGTTCAGCGCCACGACGGTCAGCGGCAGCAGGGCCGCGACGATCACGAAGAACTGGAGCACCTCGTTGTAGATCGCTGCCGAGAGCCCGCCCAGGGTGATGTAGGAGAGCACGATCACCGCAGCGATGAGCGTGGAGAACCACAGGTTCCACCCGAGCAGGATGTTGACGATCGTGGCGAGGAGGTAGAGGTTCACGCCCGCGATCAACACCTGTGCGACGGCGAAGCTGATCGAGTTGACGAGGTGCGCCGCCGGGCCGAACCGGCGCAGCATGAACTCCGGGACCGAGCGCACCTTCGAGCCGTAGTAGAACGGCATCATGACGATGGCGAGGAAGAGCATCGCCGGGATCGCGCCGATCCAGTAGTAGTGGAACGTCGCCATGCCGAACTCGGCGCCGTTCGCCGACATGCCCATGATCTCGACCGCGCCGAGGTTCGCGGAAATGAAGGCGAGCCCGGTGACCCACGCGGGGAGCGAGCGTCCGGAGAGGAAGAAGTCCAGGCTGCTCGAGACCGAGCGCCGCGCCATCAGCCCGATGCCGAGGACGAAGACGAAGTAGATCGCGACGAGGACGTAGTCGATCCAGCTCGCGTCGAGCCGCAGATCGGCAGCCAAGGGCATCATCGGACCTCCGAGTGTCGTGATGGTGGGTCACGCTAGCGCTGTCCGGAGCCGTACGGCGAGCATCGGGCACCTAGGGTGTCGTGTCATGACGTGGCTGGTGACCGGCGGGGCGGGATACATCGGCGCGCACGTGGTGCGGGCCCTCGAGGGCGTCGGGCTCGCCGCCGTGGTCCTCGACGACCTCTCCAGCGGACACCGCTCGTTCGTCAGTGCGGGCACGCCGTTCGTCGAGGGCTCGATCCTCGACACGGCGCTCGTCGCCCGGGCGCTGCGGGAGCACGACGTGACCGGGGTGGTGCACGTCGCGGGCTTCAAGTACGCCGGTGTGTCCGTGACGCGCCCCCTGCACACCTATGAGCAGAACGTCACCGGCACCGCTTCGGTGCTGCGGGCGATGGACGAGGCGGGAGTGCGCAACATCGTCTTCTCCTCCAGCGCAGCGACCTACGGGACGCCGGACGTCGACGTCGTGACCGAGGAGACGCCGACCCGGCCGGAGTCGCCGTACGGCGAGTCGAAGCTGATCGGCGAGTGGCTGATCGCCGACGTCGCGGAGCCTCAGGCGGCACGGGACCGCGAGTTCGGCCACACGTCGCTGCGCTACTTCAACGTCGTGGGCTCGGGCTACGACGACCTCCCCGACACCAGCCCGCACAACCTCTTCCCGATCGTCTTCAACGCCCTGCTCGCCGACCGCACCCCGACGATCTTCGGAGACGACTACCCGACCCCCGACGGCACCTGCGTGCGCGACTACGTCCACGTGGCCGACCTCGCCCACTCCCATGTGGTCGCCGCCCAGCGCCTCGAGGCCGGCGAAGAGCTGGCGCCGGTGTACAACCTCGGCAGCGGGACCGGCTCCTCGGTGCGCCAGATCATGGCCGCCGTCCGCGAGGTCACCGGCGTCGACTTCACCCCGGACGTGGCGCCACGACGTCCGGGCGATCCCGCTCGGATCGTCGCCTCCGGCGAGCTCGCCGCCCGCGACCTGGACTGGCGGATGCGGCACAGCCTGGCGGAGATGGTCGGGTCGGCGTGGCGTGCCCGGCAGAATGCGTCCTATGAGTGACCAGGAGACCATCGACACCCTGTTCCGCCTCGACGGCAAGGCCGCGATCGCCACCGGCGCGTCCTCGGGACTCGGGGTCGCCTTCGCCCAGGGGCTGGCCGAGGCAGGCGCCGACGTGGTGCTCGCGGCGCGCCGCGCTGACCGGCTCGAGGACACCGCTCGACTCGTCCGCGACGCCGGTCGCCGGGTGCTCACCGTGCAGACCGATGTGGCCGACCCTGCTGCGTGCCAGGCGCTGGTCGACGCCTCGATGGCGGAGTTCGGGCGCGTCGACGTCCTGGTCAACAATGCCGGGATCGGGACCGCCGTGCCGGCCACCCGCGAGACGCCGGAGCAGTTCCGCCAGGTGATCGAGGTCAACCTCAACGGGTGCTACTGGATGGCCCAGGCGTGCGGACGGGTGATGCGGCCGGGCTCCTCCATCGTCAACATCTCCTCGATCCTCGGCATCACCACCGGCGGCCTCCCCCAGGCGGCGTACTCGGCGTCGAAGGCCGGCCTGAACGGCCTCACCCGCGACCTGGCCCAGCAGTGGATGGGTCGCAAGGGCATCCGGGTGAACTCGATCGCGCCCGGCTTCTTCGCCTCGGAGATGACCGAGCAGTATCCCGACGGCTACCTCGACCTCGTGATGACGCGCGTCCCGGCGGGCCGCAAGGGCGACCCGCGGGAGCTGGCCGCGGCCGTGGTGTTCCTCGCCTCCGACGCGGCCGGTTACATCACCGGTCAGACGCTGCCGGTCGACGGAGGCCTGACGATCGCCTGAGCGCGGCGTGTCCCCGACGGCCGGGGCGGGCACACTCGGAGCATGAGCAACTTCGCACCGAACCGCTCCCGGGTGCCGGCGTCCGCGCTGGCCCTGCAGTTCCCGATGTCGCTGGGCGTCTACGACCGCTACGACGACGCTCAGCGGGCGGTCGACCACCTCAGCGACCACGAGTTCCCCGTGGAGAACTGCCTCATCGTGGGCACCGAGCTGAAGCAGGTGGAGCGAGTCACCGGCCGCCTCACCTGGGGACGCGTCGCGACCGGCGGCCTGCTCTCCGGTGCATGGCTCGGGCTGTTCGTCGGCATCATCATGTCGCTGTTCGGCACCGGCGACAGCGCGTGGGCGATCATCGTGTCGACGATCGTCTTCGGAGCGATCTTCGGCCTGGTCTGGGCTCTGCTCGGCTACGCCGCGTCCCAGGGGCGGCGCGACTTCACCTCGGTCAGCCAGGTCGTCGCCACGCGCTACGAGGTGCTCGTCGAGCACAAGTACGCCGAGCGCGGGCGGGAGCTCCTCGCCGAGCTGGAGCTCGGCAACCGCGGGGTCTGAGCCGCACGAGCCTCGGCTCAGCGGCGCGGCCGGAACTCCTCGGTGCGGCCGCGTCCGAATCCCTCGGTCTCCCACCACGGCCGCTCGAGGGCGGGCGGGTCGGCGGCCGCCGCGGAGGCGTCTGCCCCGCCGGCGACGGCGCCCCGGGGCGCACCCCGGTCGTGCGCACCCTCCGAGCGCGCCCAGCGCGCGAAGAGCAGCACCAGCAGCGGGATGCCGACGACCTCGGCCAGCGCCAGCATCAACGCGCCGGCCACGTGCTCGTCGTACATCGCCGAGGGGGCCCACGGCGGCCGGTGGGTGGCGTAGTAGCCACCAGCCAGGAGGGTCCCGGTCGTCATCACCACGATGCCGGGGATGGCGTCGAGCAGTCCGTCGAGCGCGGCGAAGAGCAGGCGCATGGGCTCCGTGCACCACGCGGGCAGCACCTCGGCCCCCAGGAGCGGCAGCGCGAGCAGGCAGCCGACCAGGAGGACGCCGAGGTAGAGCAGGTCGAGGACCGCGTGCGAGCGCAGCGACGCCCCGAGGAGCGGGCTGAGGAAGACGACCAGCTGGACCACGAGCGCGAGCACCGCGGCGACGGCGGGGAAGGTGAGCACCCGCAGCACCGGCCCGGAGACCCACCGGTCCCACCGGCGCAGACCGTGCTCGCCGAGGCCCGCCCGGACCAGGCCCAGCGGGTCGCCGGCCGCGATGCACACCGGCACGATCGAGAGCAGCAGGGTCAGTTGGGCCGCGAGCGCCCAGAGCACCGCGTGGTCGTAGGTCGCCAGTGACGACATCGTGCAGAGGGCCACGCTGCCCAGGCCGAGCACGAGGAAGGCGGCGGTGCGCCACCACGGCCAGGAGTGACCGAGGCGCCGGGCGCGGCAGACGCCGTACCCGTAGCCGGCGAGGGCGACGAGAAAGCCCACGAGGACCGGGAGGTCGAGCGTCCAGGAGGAGACGGCGGCGGCGAACGTGTACGGCGGCAGCGGCACGCCGCTCATCGTAGATCCGCCCCTTCGGACGCCGACGCCCGAGCCGGCGCGGAGCCGGCCCGGGCGTCGGGTCCTCTGGGCGTCGTCGAGCGGTCGCTCAGCGGTGCAGGTCGAAGCGGTCGAGCTCCATCACCTTCACCCAGGCACGGGCGAAGTCGTGCACGAACTTCTCCTGAGCCGTGTCGGCGGCGTAGACCTCCGACAGCGCGCGGAGCTCCGAGTGCGACCCGAAGACGAGGTCGACCGCGGTCGCGGTGCCCCGCAGCTCACCGGTCGCGACATCACGGATGTCGTAGACGTTCTCCTCCTCCTTGGATGCCTTCCACTCCGCGCCTGCGGAGAGCAGGTTGCGGAAGAAGCCGGCCGTGAGCGTCTCGCCGTCGGAGGTGAACACACCGTGCTTGGTGCCGCCGACGTTCGCGCCCAGGGCGCGCAGTCCCCCGACCAGCACGGTCATCTCCGGCGGGGTGAGCGTGAGCAGGTTGGCCTTGTCGAGCAGCAGCACCTCGGGCGCCACCTTCTCGCCCGGACGCAGGTAGTTGCGGAAGCCGTCCGCGCGCGGCTCCAGCACCGTGAAGGACTCCACGTCGGTCTGGTCCTGGCTCGCGTCGGTGCGGCCGGGGTGGAACGGCACGGCGATGTCCACACCGGCGTTGCGGGCGGCCCTCTCGACCGCCGCGGTGCCGCCGAGCACGATGAGGTCGGCCAGCGAGACCCGCTTGCCGCCGGACTGCTCGTCGTGGAACGCCTGCTGCACCTGCTCCAGCGTGGTCAGGACCCGCTCGAGCTCCTCGGGCTGGTTCACCGGCCAGCTGCGCTGCGGCTCGAGGCGGATGCGGGCACCGTTCGCGCCGCCCCGCTTGTCGGTGCCCCGGAAGGAGGAGGCGGCGGCCCAGGCGGTGGTGACCAGCTGCGAGGTGCTCAGCCCGGACTCCAGCAGGCGCTGCTTGAGCGTGGCGATGTCGGCGTCGTCGATCAGCGGGTGGTCGACGTCGGGGACCGGGTCCTGCCACAGCTGCGGCTCGGGCACCCAGGGGCCGAGGTAGCGGGAGACCGGGCCCATGTCGCGGTGCAGCAGCTTGTACCAGGCCTTGGCGAAGGCCTGCGCGAACTCGTCGGGGTTCTCCAGGAAGCGGCGGCCGATCTTCTCGTACTCGGGGTCGAAGCGCAGCGCGAGGTCGGTCGTGAGCATCGTCGGGAAGTGCTTCTTCTCCGGGTCGAACGCGTCCGGCGTGATCT
>JBQCCW010000279.1:0-8607 GCA_051961835.1 Marmoricola sp.
GCGCGCTTCCGCCCGGGTGCTTTGCCGTGGCGCCCGCCGCGCGGCACCACGAGGACGGCGACCGCGATCCATGGGGGTCCGCCGCGCGGCCCGGGCACCGTCGGGGCCGCCGG
The DNA here is from genome assembly GCA_051961835.1 of Marmoricola sp. GTDB lineage: Bacteria > Actinomycetota > Actinomycetes > Propionibacteriales > Nocardioidaceae > Marmoricola. Next base: position 114 of record JBQCCW010000279.1, read on the forward strand.
GTCACGGCGGCGGCCCCGCGAATCCGGCATCACGAAGGGCGCTGCGGCCGTCGGGGCCGGTGACGAGAGCGACGAAGGCGTCGGCCAGCTTCTGGTGGGCGGTGCCGCCCAGGACGGTGATCGGGTAGGTCGTGACGGCGTTGAGGCGGGTGGGGATCGGGACGCCGCGCACGGTCTCGGGGCCGGTGTGCACGTCGCTGACGTACACGATGCCGGCGTCCACCTCCCCGAGCGCGACCTTGGTGAGCACCGACTTCACGTCGACCTCCTCGGTGGCCGGGCGAACGTGGAGGCGGGCGCTCTTGAGGACCTCGGCCGCGACGACGCCGCAGGGCACCTTCGCCTGGCAGAGGGCGACCTTGACGCCCGGGCGGGCGAGATCGCCGAGCCGATGCACGTGGCCGGGGTTGGCGGCCGGCACGGCGATCTCCATCGAGTTCGTGGCGAAGTCGCGGACGTCCTCGGCCTGATCGCCGGCCTGCCGCATCGTCGTCGTGCTCGCTGTCGCCAGCACGTCGGCGGGAGCGCCCTGCTCGACCTGCGTGGCGAGGTCGGAGCTGGCCCCGAAGCTGAACTGCACGTGCACGCCGGGGTGTGCGGCTTCGAACTCCTTGCCGAGGTCGGTGAACGGCTCGGTCAGGGAGGCGGCGGCGAAGACGGTGAGCGTGGCGTTGTCCGCGGACCCCGACCCTCCTCCGCAGCCGACGAGGGTCGGCAGGAGGCCGAGAGCAGCGACGACGGCGATGACGGCCTTGGAGCGGGTGATGCTGTTCACGGGCGGGGCACCTCCACGACGACGTTGGTGGACTTGATCGCCGCCACCGCGAGGACTCCCGGCTCGAGAGCCAGGTCGTCGGCCGCCTCCCGGCTCATCAGGGACACGATCCGCTGCGGACCGCACTGCAGCTCGACCTGCGCCATCACGGTGTCGCGCGTGACGCGGGTGACCAGGCCGACCAGCCGGTTGCGCGCCGACTGCGCCACGCCGGACCCGTTCACGCCGGCTCGCGGGTCGAGGCGCTCGGCGTGCTGGCGGTCGGCGCGATCCTGGGCGAAGGCGGCCAGCGCCGCCCCGTCGACCACGCGCCGACCGGCGCCGTCCCGGCGCTCGGTCCCCAGGTCCCCGGCGTCCGCCCATCGCCGCACCGTGTCGTCGCTGACCCCCAGCAGCTCCGCCGCCTCCCGGATCCGGTACGTCGTCACGCCCGCAGACTAGCCGCACCTGCGCCCCGCCGTACAGATTCCAGCCGCACCTGCGCCTCCCCCGCCGAGCGGGCGGAAACGGCGCCGCCCAGACCGGCGAGCGGGCGGAAACGGTGAGGACGCGGAGCCGGTTCTCGGCGGGACCGGTCCGAGGCAGCGCGCTGTTTCCGCCCGCTCACCGCTTCGCAGCGCGCTCTTTCCGCCCGCTCACCGCTTCGCAGCGCGCTCTTTCCACCCGCTCGGCGTTAGAGGGGGAGGTCGCGGTGCCAGGACTCGGTGACGTAGGAGGTGCCCCAGCCCATCGACCGGTAGAGGCCGTCGGCGCCGGTCGGGCTGTCGGCGTCCACCTCGAGGCCCACACGGTTGCGCCCCCGCTCGGCGGCGTCGGCGATCACCGTGTGCAGCAGCGCCTTCGCGACGCCGCGGCCCCGGGCGTCGCGGTGGACGCCGATGTAGTCGACGTAGCTGCCGGGGACGCCGCTCTCTTCCGGGGGCGAGACGGAGGCCACCAGCGCGCCGCCCAGGAACGGCGACCCGTCGCCCTCCAGCGGCGCGACGGTGGCGAGCCACCAGTGATCCCACCGGTGACCGGGGTCCTCGCGCAGGCGCTGGGCGAACTCCGCGAAGCTCTCCCGGTAGGAGTTGAAGTGGTCCTCGAACGACTCCTCGAGCACCCGGTGCACGGCTTGCAGGTCTTCGGCGACCGGCAGCGTCGTGCCGTCGCCGAGCTCGTGCACCCGCACGCGGCGCACGGTGACTCCGGCGCGCGGCTCCGGCAGCACCTCCCCCGACGTCACCGGTCGCTTCATGTTGAGCCAGGTGCGCGTGTGCCGGTAGCCGGCCGTGGAGAACCACTCGGCCAGCTCCCGGTCGCCCTCGTCGAGCAGGGCGTCGAGCTGCGTCGTGCTCACGCCCCGAGCCCTCGCCACGAGCCGCCCGGCGTCGCTGAGCCAGTCGAGCAGCACCGGTGCGAGCTCGTCGTGCCCGGGGGCCAGGACGAGCTGCACCTCGGTACGCCCGGCGGCGCGATCGTGCACCCCTGCCCAGGCGACCACCATGCCGGCGGCGTCGCTGACCACCAGCTGGCGTCGCGTCCAGGACCCGGTGCCGACCAGTTCCTCGGTGAGCGCCTCGGTGTCCACCTCGCCGTGGCCCCGGACCCGTCGGCGGTGCTCGGCGACCAGGTCCGCCACGGACCGCACGTCGAGGGGTCCGGGGACGTGGGCGTCGTACGCGGGCGGGAGGGCGGGCTGGGGTTCGAGCGGAAGAGCGGTCATCGTCCTCGATTCAACCAGTCGCGCGACGGCCGCCGTTCCTACCGGGGTGCGGTGACCACCTCGACGCTCGCCGTCTGGCGCCGGATCTCCTGCGGGGTGAAGGGGAAGTGGACCCACTTCTTCTGGGCGAACATCCGCGTCTGGTCGCTCGACCACGGCGAGCGCGGATCCTCCGACTGCCCGTAGGTGAGGATCGTCCGGGCGTCGACGCGACCGTGGTCCAAGAAGCTGACCGCCTGGATGTGCGAGGACCCGAAGCTCACCGCCTTGTAGGCGCCGCGGTGCGAGAGCGGGTCGCGGGAGGCCAGCGCGTTGGCGTTGCCTGCCTGGTCCCCCAACCCGCCCCCGAGCGGGATCAACGGCGCACCGCGATCACCGGCGACCTGCAGCGATCCCCAGGTGGCGTCGAACGGCACGTGGTGGGCGCGAAGATCGGCGACACCGGCCTTCATGGCGGCCTGAGCGGCGCTGCTGGAAGGGTCCAGGTCACGCGGCGTACCCACCGGGTCCTTCGGGTCGAAGGGGACCTTCCAGATCGACGGGCCGGGCACGAGGCCGAGGATCGCCGTGGAGCCGAGGTGCGAGACGAAGGCCTCGAACACCTGGTTGCCGCGGCTGCCGATGTTGGAGTGCCGGTCCCACGTCTCCAGTGCGGTGCAGGCGCCGAGGTCGGCAGCGGCGACGCTGTTGCGGCACAGCTGCACGAGCGCTCCCCCCTGGCTCATCAGCTCACCGCCGAAGACGCGGTTCTGGTGCTCGGTGCCGCGCAGGCTGGCAGGGGTGACCCGACGGTGGGAGGCGAGCCGGTCCAGCACGTAGTGGTACATCATCCGGGTCCGCAGCGTGCGCACGCACCTCTCGCAGCCGATGATCCGGGCGTAGCCCTCGAGCGGCTGCTTGGGGTTGGGCAGCCAGTAGGAGTCGTTGGCGTTGATCACCCAGTCGGTGCGGAAGGCGACCGGAAGGTGGGCGGGTCCGAAGATGCCCGGTCGTTCAGCGTCGACGTCGTTGCCCCACGCGCAGTCGGCGGTGGCCCGGGTGCCGTCGAGTCCGGGCAGGCCGGCCACCTGCTGCAGCACGCGTCCGATTGGCGTCATGCACCGGTCCGCGAGGGCATTGGACACGTTGGGGACGACCGAGTGGTCGGCGTACATCACATGACCGGCGCGATCGGCCGCGATCGTGTTGACCCACGGCATGCCGCCCGCCGCATCCTGCTTGTGCAGCAGGTCGCGCACCGAGCGCGCCTTGCCCATCTGCAGGAACGTGTCGATCGTGCGCAGCTGCTCGCCGTTGGCGTCGCGGATCGCGAAGAAGCTGGTGGGCGTCCAGCCCATCAGGTCTGCCGGGTCGTCGATGACGTATCCCTGCGGCGTCCGGTAGAGGTCCTCGGTCACCGTACCGAGCCCGCCGCCCGCCTTGCGCACCCGCACCTTCACGATGCGGTGGTCGAGCTGCTGCGGCCCGTCGGTGGTGAGGTACGTCGTGGGGCTGCCCAGCGTGCGGTACTCGTACGGGGTGAACCGGTAGGCGGTCGAGACGGTGTGGCTCCAGGCGACCTGGTGGTTCCAGCCGATGTTCACCACCGGCGAGCCGATCAGGCTGGCGCCGGCGACGTCGTAGGAGCCGGGGATCGTGAGCTGCTGCTGGGTGAACCGGTAGCGGCCCACCCACGGGAAGTGCGGGTTGCCCAGGAGCATGCCCCGGCCCGTGGAGCTCACCGCACTGCCGACAGCCGTCGCGTTCGAGCCGAACGGGGAATCGGGATCCTTCCCGAGTCCCTTCAGCAGGGACGCCCGGGACGGCAGGACGGCGGGGGGCTGGCTGAAGCGCGCTTTGGCCGCGATCGCCGGCAGTCCGGGGTCGGTCGGGGACGGCGGCGTGGCGTCGACGATCTGGGGAAGGAAGTGCCCCGTCGAGGCGAGGATGTTCGCCAGGTACACGCCGTACCAGATGTCGAGGGGGCGGACGTTCGGGCGGATCCACGGCTTGCCCCGACACGCGCGATCGTGCAGGTGGGCCGCGCCACCGATGTGCCGAAGATAGGCGTTCACGCCGGCGGCGTAGCCCTGGACCATTTGACGGGCTTCGCGGCCGGGGCCGGCCTTGCGGTCGGCGAGCAGGTGCTCGACCACCCGCCGGTCGTGCAGGTCGGTGACGAGGGTGTCGGATTGGAGGTTCGTGCCCGCCATCGAGACCCGGTCGTCGTAGTGCCCCTCGGCTCCGAGCCACCGTGAGCGCTGCCCGCGCGCGGTGATGAGCACGTCGGCGAGCGTGCAGGCCGACGTACGCATCGTCGCGTAGCCGGAACCGAAGCCGAGCGAGCCGAAGTCGCGGGCGGTGATGTGCGGGATGCCGTGAGCGGTGCGCACGATGGTCGCCCGGTACGGCGCCCTCCCGGCGCGGGTCGCCGCGACGACGGCCGCCGGAGCCTCCGAGCGCGGCGACGCACCGGTCGCCCGGGCATCGGCCTGCTCCTGCACAGCGCCGAGCACCGGGATCAGTCCCAGTGTGGCCACCACCGCCACGATCCGCACCCGCGTCGTCCCCATGTGACCGGACAACGGCCGAGCGCGCGCTTGGTCACGGGTGCCCGCGGATGTGGCGGCGAGGGGCGGGTCAGCCTCGCGCCGACGCGGACAAGCGCACGCGCCGTACGGCCAGGGCCGTCATCAACCGGGTGGCCATCCGGTGCATCGGGCTGAGCAGCGTCCAGACGACGCGTGCTGCCGGGGTCCTGGTGCGCACGAAGGAGGCGAGGGTGAAGCCGCCGGACCGGTCCAGGGTCACGATCTCGGCGTCGAGCCCGATCTTCCACCGCACGGCGATCCGCGCCTGCTCCGGCTCCGCGACCTCCACCCTCCAGCCGAGCACGTGGTCCGGCGAGCTGAGCGGGCCGAGCTCCGCCCCGAACAGGCGCCAGCCCAGCAGGATCGGCGCCCGCAGCGCCTCCGGCGCGTCGTCGAACGTCTCGTGGAGCCAGGCGACCGCGGGCCGACGCTCGTCGGTGGCGACGAGCCAGGCGTCGGAGTCGTCCACCGTGCTCAGCGTGCACAGCTCCCGGGCCGCGTCCGGCGGCGGGCAGTGGTGGATGGCCTGCCAGATCTGAAGCGTCTGCGTCACGGCGGACGGCGTACCCGGGACGCCGCGGATCATGGGTGCGACGATTGAGGGGGCATACCGGGGGTACGCCGGCTCCTCGTGACCACGACTTCCCCTGGAACCACGAGCGCGGGCGCCACCAACCAGCACACCGACGGCGGCATCGGCCTGTGGGCCTGCGTGGCGTTCGCCGTCGGCACGATGGTCGGCGCGGGCGTCTTCGTGCTGTCGGGCATCGCGGTCCAGAAGGCCGGACCCGCAGCCCTGATCTCCTTCATCCTCGCCGGCGTCCTCGTGCTGCTCTCCGCGCTCTCCTTCACGGTGGTGGCCAGCCGGGCGAAGGCGGGCGAGTCCGGCTACTCCTACCTCGGCCGCAGCCTCGGCGGCTTCTGGAGGTTCTTCGCCTCCTGGGCGTTCTATGTCGGCGGCATCATCGGCGTGGCGTTCGTACTGAGCGCGTTCGGGTCCTACCTGCACGACTTCTTCCTGGGTGGGGTGCCCTCACTCACGTGGGCGCTCGCCGCCGCGGTGGTGATGACCCTGCTGAACCTGGGGCCGGCGGACCTGATCGGCCACGCCGAGATGTTCCTGGTCGCTCTGAAGGTCGGCATCTTGGTGCTGCTCATCGTCTTCGCGTTCGTCCACGTCGACCGCGCGCACTTCACGCCCCTCGTGCCGCACGGCGCGTCGTCGGTGCTCACGACCAGCGGCCTCCTCTTTGTGGCCTACCTGGGCTTCAACGTCGTGTGCAGCATGGCGCCGGAGGTCCGCGACGCGCGCCGGACGATCCCGCGCGCGATCGTGCTCAGCATGGGCATCGTCGTGGTCGTCTATCTCGGCGTCGTCGTCGCGCTGCTCGCGGGCGGGATCCACACCTACGACGAGGCGAGCGTGGGCAAGGCGGCCGAGCACCTGATGGGCAGTTGGGGCGGCGTCCTGATCCCGGTCGCGGCGCTCATCTCGACGCTGTCGGCGGCCAACGCGAACATCCTGGGCTCCTCGGAGATCATGGTGCGGCTGGCGGCCCGCAAGGACGTGCCGACCGTGCTGGGACGGATGTGGCACGGCCATCCGGCGGTGAGCGTCCTCGGCGGAGCGGTGCTCTACATCGTGCTGCTCCTGACCGGGAGCACCGACGCGGTGGTGTCGCTGTCGAATGTCGCGGCGATCGCGGCGATGGCGGTGATCAACGTGGCGGCGTTCGTCGCGATGCGCGATCACGACCACACCGGGGTGCGACTTCCCGGCGGTCCGGTGCTGCCCGTGCTCGGCCTGCTCACCGCGCTGAGCCAGCTCTTCTTCCTCAGCTGGATCCCCGTGGTCATCGGCATCGCCGTGCTGGCCGCCGGTGCCGTCCTCTACCTGGCGCGCCACCGCCTGCACCAGCCCGAGCACCACGCGGCACTCGCGCAGCACGTACGCCGCGGCAACACCCCCGCCGTCCGGGCGGTGGGTGGTCGCAAGAGGATCGCGGACCCGACGGCCGGGTCGCAGATCACGCCCTGAGGCCCCTCGTGCTCGATGGAGCCGACAGCGAAGGGCCCCGAGGAGCGTGTCCTCGGGGCCCCCCCTCATGCCCGGGAGCGCGCGCGGGGCGCGCCCGGCCGGGCTAGCTGAAGATGCTCACGCCTCCCGGCCCGACCAGCAGGCCGACGATGATCAGCACGATCCCGAGGATGATGCTGCCGTTGATGAGCGTGACGATGCCGGCGATCACGAGGATCGCCGCGATCAGCCACAGGATGAAACTCATGGGTCGCTCCCTCCGTCTGCCCACTCCCGGATGGAACGGGCCTACGGGTCTATACCTACCCTCCAGTCCACCCCACTAACCGCGTCGTGTCCAGAGCGAACCGACAGCGAGACGCGGACCGGTGTCCGCGGACCCCTGAAACGTCTTCGACGACGACGGGACCGGCGAGGAGGAGGGCGCGGTGAGCTAAGAGAATGGAGCTTGCTCGGCTTCGACGCCGCCGAAAGCTCCGGTGAAACGGTCGGTACTGGTCGGTCGTCGGCGGTCACCACCGGATGGCGGCGGCGTCTCCCACGCTCGGCGTTTGCGCAGGTCAGCGGCTCGTTCGCCCAGTGGGCGCATTAAGCGATAGACGCAAAGCCGAAGTGATTAGGTCGTCGGTTCGATTCCGACAGGCGGCTCCGGCGAACAGCCCCGGACCTGCGGAAACGCAGTGCAGGGGCGGTTCGGTTCTGGTGGTCGCGCGATGCGCTGGCCTCACGGCTCTGCCCGACACCGACGTCGCTCTCCTCTGCGACGGACCCCTCGCCGGCTGAGCGCTCCCGGCCGGCATCCTGTCCGTGTGCCGATAGGCCTCGCACCGCTCGGCAACGCAGCGTGGCGTTGCGTCGCGACCTGGCGACGGCTCGGCGGGGCGCGATCGTCTCGTGCGTTGGCGGACTACGGGAGTTTGGACGCGAGGACGTCGGCCGCCAGGATCTCGGGTGCTGCGCCGAGGAGGTGCTTGTTGGCCATCAGGGCTGCGACGATGGCGCCGTCGGCGTGGGCGTCGCGAGCGGCCTCGTCGGGGAATGCATCGAAGATCCAGAAGGTGTCGGCGTCGGTCCTGACCGCGAACCAGACAATCGTTCCCACTTCTTCGTTGGCGAGCGCGACAGCTCCGGCGAGCAGATCGGCGAGCGCGTCGTGCTGTCCATCGGCCGCGACGATCTTGGCGACGAAGGCATACGGAAGTGATGCGGGTGTGGACATGAGGGGTTCTCCTAGGTGTCGAGGTTTCTTGGTGAAGCGAGTTGAACGTATGACGAGCAAGGGCATGCGAGAAGTGGCGTATACGGCAGTATTGCTATTGTTCGCGCCATGCGTATCGGACTGATCGCGATCGACGGCTGCTTCGGTTCGGCTGTCGCGTCGGTCATCGACATCGTGCGGGTGGCCG
>JBQCCW010000280.1:0-2205 GCA_051961835.1 Marmoricola sp.
GGTGCCCGACAGGACGATGCCCGCCTCGAAGGTGTCGCCGATGAGGTAGTCGTGTCGGGCCTTGCGGTTGCTCGCGATGAGCGACCGCCCCTTCTCCTTGGGCACCGGACCATCCTTCCGACTCGGGTCTGCAGCGCGCGCAGGGCGCGGGCCGCTCCAGGTGCGACCGCACGGCGCGGTCGGCCTCCCAACGCTACCCCGAAGCCGGTCGCGGCACGGAGCGGGTTTCCCCGGCGGGTGTGCCGCACGGGCTGGGACTCGGCCGCGCGCTCAGAGCCAGTTGCGCGGGTCGACCGGCGTGCCGTCCTCGTAGACACCGAAGTGCAGGTGGCAGCCCGTGGAGTAGCCGGTCGTGCCGGAGTAGCCGATGAGCTGGCCACGGTTCACGTGCCCGCCGAAGTCGACGATGCTCGTGAGGTGGTTGTAGGTCGTCACCAGGTCGACCCCGCGGTGCATCCCGGGGTCGATCACGACCTGGTTGCCCCAGCCGCTGGCGCGCCAGCCGGCGCGGATGATGTCACCCGGCGCGGCGGCATACACGGGCGTCCCGCACGGGATGCCCCAGTCGAGGCCGTCGTGCAGCATCCACTTCTGCAGCACGGGGTGCCAGCGCATGCCGAAGCCCGACGTCGTCGGGCCGTGGGCCGGGTAGGTCAGGTAGTTCGACGGCGTCGACTCGACCGGCACGACGACGGGCGGCGGGGGCTTCGGGGTGTACCTGTGACCGCGTTTGGCCGCAGCCGCCGCCTTGGCCCGCTCGGCGCGGATCTTCGCCTGGCGCTGCGCCTCGAGCTTGGCCCTGAGAGCGGCGATGCGCTTCTGCTCCGCGATGCGTGCCTGGCGAGCCCGCTCGACCAGGATGCCCTGCAGGCGTGCGGACTCGGCGCGTGCCGTGGCCAGGTCGGCGGCCTCGCTCTTCTTCTGCACGGCCAGGTCGGCCGCGGCGGCGGACTGCCTGGCCTTCAGCTGGTCGAGCTCGGTCTTGGCCGCGGCGGCGTTCTGCGCAGCGGTGACCGCGTTGTTCTTGGCGACGATCGCCTGGTTCTTGGCCTGGGTCGCGGCGGCGGCGGCGGCCTCGGCGCCCCGCAGGGCGATCTCCGCCTGGCGCTTCAGCTCGGCGATCTCGCCGCGCACCGACGTGAGGTACGAGCGGGTCGAGGTGTTGTCGACCGTCATCGCGGCGAGCTTGTCGATGGTGTCGCTCGCGACCGCACTGGCCGTGTCGGCCATGACGAGCCGGTTGGCGAAGTCCTCCGGCGAGGTCGACCCGAAGACCATGCCCAGCTGCGACTCCTGGCCCGAGCCCTGGAACACCTCGGCGGCATACGAGTCGAGGGCGTCCTGGCTGCTGACGAGGTCGGTGGAGCTCTTGGCGAGCTGCTCCTTGGCACGCGCCTCGTTGGCCTGCGCGACCGCGAGCTTCTGGGCGACGTCGTCGTTGTGCGCGCGCGCCTTGGCCTCTGCGGCGATGGCGCGGGCCTCGGTCGCCTCGGCGGCCACCTGCGCGGCCTGGGCGCGGCTCTGGGCGGCCTGGGCCGCGGCGACGCGCTGCTGGGCGAGCGGCAGGGCGGCCTTGGTGCGCTCGAGGTTGACGTAGGCGCGGGCCAGCGAGGCGTTCGTGCCCTCGAGCTGCTGCCCGAGCGCGGCGATCCTGCGGTCGTTGCGCTTCTTCTGGTCCGAGACCGAGTCGGCGCGGGCGGAGAGCGTCGAACCGAGTGAGACGGTGCACGCGACGGCCAGCCCGGCGGCCGTCAACCTGGTCGCGGTACCGCTGCCGCTGAAGCGCCTCATGTGCCACATAGGCTCCATTGGTACCACAGGCCACAGAGGTCTGGGAGGTTTCGTGCCGTTTGGCCTCGGACAGCATGCAGCCAGCCGGCCCCGCCGGGGGACGGAATGGCCGAATTGGTGCGCGGCCCCTCAGACGCGGAGGTAGCGGCGCAGGGTCACCCACGAGGTCAGGCTCGACAGCACGACGACGCCGAGGACGACGAACGGCGCCACGTAGTAGACGTCGGAGACCCCGATGAACGCGGTGTCGGTGAGGGTCTGGCTGAGGAAGCCGACGACGCCGTAGCGGACCGTGGCCCAGAGCATCACCATCGCCAGTGCCGCCCCGAGCACGCTCGACAGCACCGTCTCCATGACGAACGGGAAGCGGATCGTGAAGTTCGAGGCGCCGACCAGGCGCATGATCCCGGTCTC
>JBQCCW010000281.1:0-2968 GCA_051961835.1 Marmoricola sp.
GACGCCCTCGGCCATGCCACGGGCCTTGCCGTTGGCCGAGAACGGGAACGTGGCGACCTTGACGTCGTACCCCTTGTCCTTGGCCTGCGCCTCGGAGTAGCCGAAGGAGGCGATCTGCGGCTGGCAGAAGGTGGCCCGCGGGATCATGTCGAAGTCGATCTCGATGGTCTCCGCGCCGGCGATGGTCTCCGCGGCGACGACGCCCATCGCCTCGGCGGTGTGGGCGAGCATCAGCTTGCCGGTGACGTCGCCGATCGCGTAGACGTTCGGGACGTTGGTGCGGCCGCGGGCGTCGACCGCGACCGCGCCGCGCTCGGTGAGCTGCACGCCCGCGTTCTCGATGCCGTAGCCCTCGACCCGCGGCGCGAAGCCGAACGCGGCGAGCATCTTGTCGGCCTCGAGCACCTGGCTGTCGCCGCCGCCGGCCGGGCTGACCGTGACGCGGACGCCGCTGCCGGTGTCCTCGACCTGGTCGACCTTGGTGGAGAGCAGGACCTTGACGCCGAGCTTCTTGTACTGCTTGAGCAGCTCCTTGGACACGTCGGCGTCCTCGGTCGGCACCATCCGGTCGAGGAACTCGACGATGGTGACCTCGACGCCGAAGTTCAGCATCACGTAGGCGAACTCGACGCCGATCGCGCCGGAGCCACCGATGATGATCGAGGACGGCAGCTGGTCGGTGAGGATCTGCTCCTCGTAGGTGACGACGTTCTCGCTCAGCGTCATGCCGGGGAGCATCCGGACCCGCGCGCCGGTGGCGATGATGAGGTTGTCGCAGGTGTAGGTGGTCTTCTGACCGTCCTTGTCGACCTCGACCTCGGTCGGGCTCTTGATCGTGCCCCAGCCGTCGACCTCGGTGATCTTGTTCTTCTTCATCAGGTAGTGCACGCCCTTGGCGCTGGCCTCGGCGACGCCGCGGCTGCGCTTGTGGGTCGTGCCGAAGTCCATGCTCGCGTCGCCGCTGATCCCGAAGGTGTCCTTCTCCTTCGTGATGATGTGGGCGATCTCCGCGTTGCGCAGCAGCGCCTTGGACGGGATGCACCCGACGTTGAGGCAGACACCGCCCCAGTACTTCTCCTCCACGACCGCAACGGACTGGCCGAGCTGCGCGGCGCGGATCGCGGCGACGTAGCCACCGGGGCCGGCGCCGAGGACGAGGACGTTGAAGTGGCTGCTCACGGGCCTCAGCCTATCGACGCTCGGCTGCGGCGGCGGGCGGTGGGCTGGCGGCGGGCCACTAAGGTGCTGCTCGTGACGCTGTACGCCGCCTACGGGACCAACCTCGATCCCGCCCGGATGGGCGAGCGGTGCCCCCACTCCCCGCTCGCGACGACCGGCTGGCTGCTCGGCTGGCGGCTGACGTTCGGCGGCGAGGAGCACGGCTGGGACGGCGCGCTGTCCACCATCGTCGAGGACCCCCTGGACCAGGTGTACGTCGCGGTCTACGACGTCTCCCGCGAGGACGAGGCGTCGCTCGACGGCTGGGAGGCGGCCGACTCGGGCCTCTATCGCAAGACGAAGGTGCGGGTCGCCACGCTGACCGGCGAGATCGTCGTGTGGACCTACGTGCTGGACGCCTACGAGGGGGGCCTGCCCTCGGCGTCGTACCTCGGCGTCATCGCCGACGCCGCCGAGGCCGCCGACGCCCCGGCGGACTACGTCGCCGCGCTCCGCCGGCGGCCGTGCCGGTCCGGGGGGTGGTAGGGGGCCTGGATGAATACCCGGTCGGCCGGGTATTCCTGACGTTGCCAGCGGTTGCAACCCCTGGCAACGTCAGGAAGTCGCGGGCAACCCGCACCCTGATGGCGTCCGGAAGCGCTGGCTCAGGCGGCGGAGTTCCGCTCGATCGCTTCGAGCAGCTCAGCGATGAAGGCGGCCGGATGCTCCACGTCCGTCCACGTGAGTCGGATGCACTTCCAGCCCGTCAGCCGCTCGATCATCGCTTCTCGACGCTTCTCCCGCAGGACGACGTCGCTCGCCCGCTCACCCTCCTTCAACAGCTTCTCGTACTTGATCTTGCCGTCGAACTCGACCCAGATGCCGAGGGAAGGCCACGCGAAGTCGAGCCGCGCCACGACGCGACCAGTCTCGTCCCGGACCTCGTGCTGCAGCTGGGGCAGCGGAAACCCGTGGCGGAACAGCAGGTAGAAGGTGCGCGCCTCCCCCAGCGACTCGAGTCGCGGATCGGCCCGGCGCAGCACGAGGTCGGTCCTCAGCGTGTGCGGCCACGTCTCCATCAGCGCATAGCGGTCGGCCAGCTGCTGCGGCGTCGTGAGCCCGTGATGCAGCAGGTGGCTGACCACGCCCATGCTGGCCTCGACGTCGAGGACAGTGGTGACCTCCAGCGCCACGCGGGTGGCGCTCATGACTGGTATGCCATTGCGGCGCACGACGTCACCCGGGACCACGACACCGCGGTGCTGGCGCACGCCTGCCTCGCGGCGGCCCGACTTGCCGTTGAGACGCGTGACGTCGACCTCCTCCAGGTTCAGGTGCCACGACGGTGCGTCGTACTCGAGTGCGGCCGAGACGTGCGACAGTGCGGACTCCAGGCGGGACATCTGGAGCACTGCCCTGGCGCGCACCGCGTGCTTCCCGGCGTTGTCCAGCTGGCGCCAGGCCGACCCGGCGACGTACGCGCCTCGGCGTGGCCGAGCCAGGGTGCCGTCAGCGAGCAGCCGAGCCAGCGCCCGGTCGTTGTAGCCGTCCGCGACGAAGTGCTTGCGGAGCGTGATCGTCGTGCGACGTGGGTCGTCGGGCGACCACTCGGCAAGGTTCCCCATGGCGGGAGCATCCACCGGATCCCCACCGCGCGACAGGCGTGCTTCAGCGACCTGTGGACAACGGTCCGCCGCACCTGCGCAGCGTCCGATGGAGACGGCCGAACGAAGTCGGCGGCCAAAGGGGGTTGCCGGCGTTTGCCTGACGATGCCGGCGGTTGCAACACCCGGCAACGTCAGGAATCCCC